>CAYQFN010000012.1:0-18596 GCA_964416685.1 uncultured Thermotogae bacterium
GATCGCTTCGCTGGCGCCGGGTGTGTCACAGACACTGACGATGAACGGCACCGCGGCTGCCGGGCAGTACGTCAACACCGGAACAGCGACGGTAAGCTACGGAGATACAGAATACACCGACAGTGATGACTCGCACTACTTCGGCGCTGGCGCCGACCTGTCGCTGACCAAGTCCGTTGACAACGCGGAAGCGCAGGAAGGCGACACGATCGTCTACACGATCACGCTCACCAATGGCGGGCCGAGCGTGGCGACGGGCGTTCAGGTTACGGATGCCTTGCCTGCTGGGCTGACCTATGTGTCCGACAACGGTGGTGGAGCATATGACAGTGGTACAGGTGTGTGGAGCGTGGCTACACTTACTAGTGGCAGCAACACTTCGCTTGCGATTACCGCCACTGTGGATACAGGCACAGCTGGCTCAACGATCACCAATACCGCTGAAGTGACCGTTGCTGGTCAACCAGATCCTGATTCCACTCCGAACAACCATGACCCGGATGAAGACGATCAATCGAGCATCGATCTTACGGTGCAGAGCGCCGACCTGGTGGTAGATAAGACTGTCGACAATCCAACGCCGAGTGAGGGCGATACCATCGTCTACACGATCACCTTAACGAACGATGGGCCAAGCGATGCATCCGGGATTACGCTTACCGACTCTCTGCCGGTGGGCGTCACCTATGTGTCCGACGACAGTGGTGGGGCGTACGCTCCATTCACCGGTGTGTGGAACGTTGGTGGCCTGCTCAGTGGGGAGATTGCTACGCTCAACATCA
Organism: uncultured Thermotogae bacterium; assembly: GCA_964416685.1. Taxonomy (GTDB): domain Bacteria; phylum Bipolaricaulota; class Bipolaricaulia; order UBA7950; family UBA9294; genus M55B144. The sequence goes on from CAYQFN010000012.1 coordinate 783, forward strand.
CTGCCACAGTTGACGCTGGCACCGCCGGAACGACGATTACCAACGCAGGAGAGGTGACCACATCCGATCAGCCCGATCCGGATGATTCGAATAATCGTGACACGGCTGACATCACAGTGACCACGGGTGGCGGAGGTGGCGGTGCATCGACCGGTGAGCCGTGCGAAGGGAAAGTAATCATCAACGAGGTGGCGTGGGCAGGAACAACAGCAAGTTCACATGATGAGTGGATTGAGCTGCGCAACCTGGGAACGATTCCCGTTGACTTGACTGACTGGACTTTGCGCTGGCGGCGGAAGAATCCGATGACGGAAGAAGAGAAGCGGTGGAAGATCGTAGACCTGTCGGGAGTAGTCCTCCCCGCGGAGGCTTCGGCGTGTGATCTGGCGCAGGAGCCACACACGGCTTCGGTGAAGCTGGTAAAGACGGACTTTGATGCTGTCTCCTGGCAGGTGGTTACGGAACAACAGAAGAAGGACGGTAGCTTCTACACGCTGGAGCGGCGTCACGATGAGACAATCAGCAACGCTGAAGCCGACCTTGTTTACGACGAGACCAAACCCTATCGCCTGGAATTGGACGATCTTGGCGATGTCATTGAGCTGTTAAATGCTGATGGAGAGGTTGTCGACACGGCGAACGCATTCGACTACCCGAATGACGGTTGGCCAGCGGGGGATGCGCAAATGCACGCGGCCATGGAGCGCACCGATCCGTTGGGTCCGGATGTTGCGGACAACTGGCATACAAACTTGGGGATAATCACGCATGGCGAGGATGCAGACAAGAACCCACTCATAGCGACGGCTAATGTACCAAACTCAGCCATACTAGATCAGCTATCGCTCAACCCCGATGTGCCGCCCGCCAAGACGCGTGCCGGCGCGCGGTTGGAGGTTGGAATCGAGGTAACGCAAGACGAGCGCCGCGCATATGGATGGCCGTGGGTGAGGGTAACGCAGCCAGAGCTTGTCGCGTCCGCTGGTGGCGGTGGAGCGGTTGAGCAGGGAGCTGGATTCAAGTTCTCCGGACGCTACACCAATGGTGTTTACTGGCTGGGGATCGACACGGCAAATCTCTCGCCTGGCCGCTACAACGTGTGGATTGTGTATGGAGGAGGGAAGACACTTCTAGTGCCGATTGAAGTGCTTCCTTGACGAGATCCCATGTGAAAAACGCAGGGAGCCCCGGTCGACTGATTGTTGGCTGGGGCTTCGCTATTGTCGGAGAAGCAGTGACAAGTAATGAGTCATGGGTAACGAGGGGAAAATGCAGAAGTGAGAACGCGGAACGCCCTAGGAACGCTGAGCTCGGAATGCGGAACGCAGAAGCCACATCTCACGCAAAGAATGCTAAGCGAAGCAAGAAAGAGAACAGGAGAGCATCTATATTTGCGAAGCTTGAGTGAGCGATAGCGAGCGAGCGTGACAATGCTGCTTTCAAGAACGTCGCAGATAAGCTACGACGAAAGACTGGTCCCTTATCGTTTCGCCTGCCTGTGCCGGCGCCTGTCTGCGTCCGAAGGACAGGTAGGAGGCAGGCAGAAGTGAGTAGTGACCTCTAGCTCCGGTTCACGCGGAACTGAGGCTAAGAATCCACCACGAGGAACGCCTCCTCCATACTCGGCCGCGAAGCAGTTCTGCGCCTCTGTCCGAGTCTTGTCGTTTGATCCTTTCTCTTCAGTTGCCAACTTGGGATGAACAGGAGCTTTTTCTCTCTTTGTTGTGGAGCATCTTGGAACCTCCTATCGGTCCTATTCCCCCATGAAGAGAGTAAGTGGCGTCGAGTGGGTGCGTGCACACACGGGAGGGGCCTGTGTGATCAACGTTACACTTGCCAGTACCGGCGGCGTCTCCAGCGTTCGTGACAAATGTCATAGGAGAAGGCAGGACAAGATGCTCGCACAGCCAATCGTTGGCTGGCGCCTGCATCTGCAGGCTCTTTGCCGTTGTGGATAAAACGACGCCTCGATCTGCGACAACGGGAATGCTCGATAAACAGTGAGTTATCGTGAGTTCGCTGGACAGTGGGCCAACGCAAGAGAATGGTTGACGCTTGAGAGGCGTTTTGCGATACTAATTTTCGGGGTGAAAAAGATGAGGAAGTTGGTTGTGCTTGTTGGTCCAGCCGGGTCGGGTAAGACGACGTTCCGTAATCGGCATCCGGAGTGGGCGGTCATCTCTAGAGATGACATCAGACGCAGCGTTTTCCATCGTGACTTCGATCCTGCGTACGAGGATACTGTCACCAAGATCTTCGCAGCTATGCTAGTAGAGATCGTTGAGTCACCGGCAGAAGCCGTCTGCGTGGACAACACAAACCTCACCCGCGCCGAGCGGCAGGAACTGATCGAGGTCGCACGCGCTTCCGGTCGTAGGCCCATCGCCTATGTCATGCCTTCCGCTCCTCTGGACTTCCTCTATGCGAGGAAGCTGCACCAGCTTGAAGTACTCGCGGCAGAGAACCCTGAGATGATTGTGGGCGGGTTCTCCAGAGAACGCTATGCGTTGATGTGGAGTCGCTACGAAGAGGTGGGCGAAGATGAGGGCTTTGCCGAGGTGTTCCACGAGGTAGCCCCTCTCCAACCGCGGAAGGCAAGGAACGCTCGTCCTGCCCGGCGTAGACCAGCGAGGCCCCTGCGACGGCTCGATGCGCTCCCTCTGTTCAGTCAGTAGCAAGACAAACGCGCCCGTGGCATGAGCACACGGACGCGAATGCATTTAGTATCCTACTTGCTGGTCGCTTGAGCGACGAATGACACGTAGTCATCCTCGGGGATCGCTCCCTCGAAGCTCGTGTCCTCGTTGATGATCACCTTCGGGACCGCCATCACATTGTACTTACTAGATAGCTGCGGGAATTCGTTTGCCATGACCATATCGGCCGTGACCTTGTCTGATTCCATTGCCATCATGTGTGCCATGCGCACCGCCTTCGGGCAATACGGGCAGCTCGGGGTGACGAACACCTGAATGTGTACAGGCTCAGCAAGATGAGCGAGGGCGTCCTTTGTATCGGGTGCAAGGGAAATCGCGCCTGTCCCCAGGTCGATGATGTCTTCGATCAATGTCGAATACTCATACCCGGATGGAATACCATAGAAACGGATACCAACGTCTTCGCTGCCTTGAACCACAACCGTCGGTGCTCGGTCAACGTTGTATGTAGTGGCAATTTCGCTGTCACGGACAAGATCATAAGTGACAACCTCTATCTTATCCGATAGGCTGGCAGTTTCTTCGAGGAGCTGCAACGTATCAGAGCAACTTGCACAGCCATTCTCCTTAGTAAATAGTACCAACTTGATCGGCTCTGTCATCTTGCCGAACTCGCCTTGTAGATACTTCCGATCATCCTCTGACAATAATGCCATCTTTCCTCCTAGTTTAGCTCTAATAATGCATCGATTCGCGCTCGGTCAAAGCCAACCACGATCTCTCCGTCAATCTCAACAACAGGTACCCCCTGCTGGCCGCTCTTCTCTATCATTTCCATTGCTCTACGCCTGTCTTCAGAGACATCAACCTCTTCAAAGTCCACTTCTCTGGCGTACAAGTATTCCTTAGTTGCTTCACACCAGGAGCAGGTTGGTGATGTGTAAATAGTCACTTCGTGGCTCATCCTACGTCCTCCTTCTCAACAACGTTTACTAGTTCACTAATGCGATTGTGTAACCGATAGCAATTCCGTATGCCGTTCCTTTCCTTGACTAATACCCCGGCGTGTTCAAGCTTACCGAGGTGGTAGGATACAGCGGGCTGACTTAGATCCAATTGGGACAGGATCTCCTGACAGTCCATCTTCCCATCCGCGAGCATAATTACAATCCGCAACCTCGTATCACTCGCCAGAGCGGAGAAGACCTTAACCCATTCCCTCTGTGTGTTCTCATCAAGCATTATTTGTATCCTCTCCCTGTTGAGCGTAGGATGATAATCGCAACGGGAGGCTTTGTCAAGTATTTAAATAGTTGAATAAGAAAGGAGTGTAAGATGGGTAATACGCATGTTAGACTTGTAGAAGGGATGCAGTTTGTCGCACGTGGGGAGAGCGGCCATGCCGTGATCATGGACAGCGATCCGAATGTGGGCGGCAGCAACACAGCCTCTCGCCCAGTGGAAGTTCTGCTTTGTGCACTTGGTGGATGTACTGGGATGGATGTGATCTCGATTCTGCGCAAGATGCGGACTGTGCCGAAGCAGTTTTCCGTGGAGGTCGAGGATGAACGCGCATCCGAGCATCCTAAGGTATTGACCCGCATCCACTTTGTATATCGCTTTGTAGGTGACATTCCTGAAGAGAACGCAAAGAAAGCGATCGAACTGTCGATGCAGAGGTACTGCCCGATTACAAACATGGTGAACAAGACAGCAGATGTGACATGGGAGGTACAGATAACGAAGGATCAGTAATCGGCCGCTTTTTCCAGTATGCGATCGATGTCGACATTTGAGCGCACGAGGCTGATGGCCCGATCGAGACGATCACCTTGGCGAATGCGCGATTGAGTGAGCAGACTCTCGCACAGCGCAGCCGCGGCCATCGGCTCCTGCCCAACCAGGACGATGGGAACACCGCGCTCGTTTGCTTTGCGCACGACGGAGCGTTGCGGTAGGTGATTGCCGGTAAGAATCAGGCAACGCAGACTCGTAGTTTCGAGGGCTGCCTCCTGAATCTCGATGCGATCTCCACCGGTGATCACGCCGAGATCAGGAGTGCGTCGGAAGAGTCGGAGAGCCGACTCGACGCCAGTAGCGCCGATTCTGAAGTGACGCACTTCGTTGTTCAGAGGAAGGCTGGTTACCGATCGACCGCCGAGCCTCTCTACAATCTCGTCAACGTAAACGGAGTGGAGAGAGTGATCGTAGGGGACGATGCCTAGCACCTCCGCGCCGCGCTCGTCGAGAAACGGTGAGAAGACATCTGTGAGCCCGTTCAGCTGCGTTTCCATGGAGACAGTATTCAGGATCACTCCCAACACGTGCACATCGCTTCCCAAAAGGCGAAGCGCGCACAGGACACGATCGATCGCTGCCTCGGTATCGTAGCGCGTTAGCAAGACTATGTCGGCATGCAGAATCTCGGCGATATCAAAATCACTCAGCCCAGCGGTCACCCCCAGTCCGAGGTACTGGCGCCCCTCCACAACGGCCACATCGCAACCGGCGGTTGTATGTTCAAAGGCGCGCAGGATCCGCCGCCGGAAGCCATGGTCGCCGGACTCAATTGCCTCCTGTAAAAAAGGTGTTTCCAGGGTAACTGGAGCAATCTGCTTGATGTCGCTATTCAGATGGAGGATGGAGGCAATCGCTTGAGCATCGCGATCGATCGGCTCGCCTGTTGCGTACGAGACGGAGGAGCTGATCGGCTTGATATAGGCAAACGCTGTCCCGGCCTCGTTCAGCGCCTGTCCGAGGGAGAGGGCCAGTATGCTCTTTCCAGCATGGCTTTCAGTTGACACAAGGAGGAGTCGTTTCATGTTGCAATGATGATAGTTGCTGCTCGCGTGCGGGGCAACGTTTTGGGCTGCTCGCGCACAGGGTGATCATCCTTTCCTCATAATCTCTTCACATCTCTCCGCTAGACTTGCTGTTACTAACCGAGGGAATACATCGAAGGAAAGACGCCGATGAACCCAGGCGAGTCGGCAGGGAAGGGACTAGCAGAGGCGGAGAGTAAACCAGCTCGATCTGGGTTCATCGCGACATGGGCGGAGAATTAGCATATAATGGTGTGCAATGAAGCGAATTCTTGTTGTTGACGACGAAGAGATGATAGTTCGCACGGTCAAGGCCTACCTCGATCAAGAGGGTTTCAAGACATACACGGCCTATGACGGAGAAGAGGCGGTGCGCGCGTTCAATGAGAAGGGACCAGATCTAATCATCTTAGATCTGATGCTTCCCAAACTAAGCGGGATCGAGGTGACAAAGAAGATTCGGGCCACATCGAGCGTGCCGATAATCATGCTCACTGCCAAGGTCTCCGAGGCAGACCGGGTTGTCGGGCTGGAGCTCGGTGCTGACGACTACGTAGTTAAGCCATTCAGCCCCCGCGAGCTGGTAGCGCGTGTGCGTGCGGTGCTGCGCAGGATCGACGGTGAGATAGGGGCGAGTGATCGCATCGTGAGCGGTAAGATGGAGATCGACCTACGCTCGCGCGAGGTGATTGTGGATGGCAAGCCGATTGAGCTGACTCCGACAGAGTTTGATCTCCTGTCGTATCTCGCGCATCATCCGGGGCAGGTGTTCACAAGGCTGCAACTTCTGCAGGAGGTACAGGGCTATACATACGATGCCTTCGCGCGTACGATTGACACACATGTAAAAAACCTTCGCCACAAGATCGAGGAAGATCCGAAGGACCCGAAGTACATCCTTACCGTACACGGAGTGGGCTATCGGTTCACGAGAGAGAAGTAGGATGCTGCGCCGAAGTCTTCCATTTGCGCTTAAGTTGGGCATTTCGTTCATCGTTGTGATCCTTGTCGCTGTTGCCCTCATCTATTTCATGACTGCGCACACAATTACCGCACGCTTTGCTGCTTACAATGCGCAAACACGCGATCAGACGGCACATCAGCTATGTGGCCTACTGGCCGAGTATCGTCTTCGTACGGGGAGCTGGCTTGGGGCAGAGAGGCTCCTGTTCATTCAATACTCGATATCAGTGAACGGACAAGTGATGGTGCGCCGCACATCACTTGTCGGCGGGGATTTCTCGCTGGCGGATGAGAATCGGATCGTCGTGGCTTGCACACAACAGGAGAAGATAGGAACGCAGCTTAGCAAGGCGGAGGTTGCTCGCGGTTACCCCATTCGAGAGGGAGGCACGCAGATTGGCACCTTGATCATTGATAACAGCAACTCGCCGTTACCACCGGCAGAGGAGGAGTTCCTCTCTTCTGCGAAACGATCCGCGCTTGTTGGAGGAGGGATCGCCTCAGGGATTGCCCTTTTCCTGTCGGTCATTCTCATCTCGCAGGTCCTCTCCCCGCTGCGGCTTCTTACGCATGCAACGGAGCGCATTGCGCGTGGCGACTTGTCACCCCGAGTGCTAGTGAAGACACGCGATGAATTCGGGCGTTTGGCAGACTCCTTCAACCGCATGCTCAACAACCTCAGCCGCTCAGAAAGGGTGCGCAAGACCATGACCGCTGACATCGCCCATGAGCTGCGCACGCCGGTGACCATAATTCAAGGGAACCTGGAGGCGATCCTCGACGGTGTGTATCCCGCAGATGCGGAGACCATTGCCCCCATCTACGAGGAGACGCTGCAGCTAGGGCGGCTGATCGATGACCTGCGCGATCTCGCGCTTGCTGAGGCGGGCGAGCTGCGACTGTCCAAGGAACCGACCGACATCCTCGCGCTCGTGAACCAGGTTGTGGAGATAGTCAATGCTTCCCTGGAAGGCGAGCCCAGGGTCTTTGTGTCCGCGCCCGAGGAAATCCCGATTATATCCATCGATTCAATGCGTATACGGCAGGTAATGGCGAACTTGTTGAGCAATGCGCTTCGCTACACGCCCGAAGACATGGAGATTCGTGTGGAGATCGAGGTATGGGACAACATGCTCGTGTTGCGCGTCCTCGATCGCGGTCCCGGAATACCCGAGAATGAACTGCCGCACCTCTTCGAACGTTTCTATCGCGGCGACGAAGCGCGCACACGCGCCGCCGGTGGGAGCGGCCTTGGCCTGGCGATCGCCAAGCAATGGGTGGAGGCGCACGGAGGGAAGATCACGGCTAGCAACCGTTCAGACGGAGGCGCATGCTTCACCGTCCTCCTCCCCATCGCTTGACAGCAGCGCTACGCGAGGTGTAGGATAGTCGGCAATGGCGAATGAGATATTCTACAACCCCCACGCAGGGGGACTATCATTTGATGCGGTCGTGAAGGCGATTGTCGATGAAATGCACGCTGACCCCGATGCGCGTTATGCGTTGCTCGTGGGAACGGATTCCTCGGTGAACGGTACGCATGTAGACTACGTCAGCGCGATCGTCGTGCACAAGGTAGGAAAGGGTGGACGCTACTATTGGGCCCGAAAGAGGGAGAAGAAGACCTTTTCGCTCAGGCAGAGGATTTGGCGCGAGGCGTGGCTCTCCTTCGAGCTTGCGCAGCGTCTGTTCAAGGGATTGTCGAGCTTCGCACCATTGGAATTCAATCTGGAGATACACGTTGATATCGGTGAGAGGGGCCCTACAAAAGAGCTGATTGACGAAGTTGTGGGCATGATCATCGGAAGCGGTTTTGCTGTCCGCATCAAGCCGGACGCCTATGCCGCCTCTTCCGTAGCCGACAAGTATACTTAAGCCTCGTGTAGCATCTGATAGGCATCGTTTCGCCTGATCCTTGTCGCGCACATCATGATGCGCAGGGCGCTCTTGCTGGAGATGCCTTCCTCTCTGAGGAGACCAGCAAGTTCCTCTCCAAGTTTCCTGTCACCCTGCTCACATGAACGTTTGGCTCCGCTTATCAGCAGGATACACTCTCCCTTGACACTTCCACGAGACTGTAGTACATCGAGGATCTCGTGGGCACTGCCCCGCAGGAATTCCTCGTGTACCTTCGTCAACTCGCGCGCGAGGACGATCGTACGTTCAGGAAGCACGGATGCGATCGCTTCCAGATCGAGGAAGAGGCGGTGCGGGGAGGAGTGCACGATGATCGTCCTCGTCTCGTTCGCGATACTATTGAGGTACGCCTCCCGCTCGCCCTGTTTCCGGGGAAGAGCCCCATCGAAGGCAAAGTGATCCGTGGGTAACCCCGACGCAACCAGGGCAGCAATTGGGGCTGTAGCTCCGGGGATTGGGACGACTGAGATCCCCTGCTCCAGGGCAGCGCGAACGAGAGGATAGCCTGGATCACTGATGAGCGGAGTCCCGGCGTCACTCACCAACGCGAGATCCTTCCCCTCCTTTAGCAGTTCCACAAACAGAACGATGCGCTCGCTCTCGACGCCCTGGTAGTAGCTTGCGGCGAACGGAGTCCTAATGCGATAGCGCGCCAGGATGCGGCGCGTGTTGCGCGTGTCCTCAGCGATGATTCGATCGACTCTCCGCAGCGTCCCTATTGCGCGCAGGCTGATATCGGCGAGGTTCCCGATTGGAGTGGAGACAAGATAGAGTGTGCCTGACATATGTGATCGCCTCCAACAACCATCACTAATCGGCTATCATTGACGGGAAAGCGCTTCTTGCCTAAAGCTGGCTTGCGACCGATCCCAGCTTACGGCACAGGATCGAACCCGCCAGGATGAAACTGATTGCAGCGCAACACGCGGCGGACCGCCAGATACCCGCCCTTGACCGCACCGTACTTCACGATTGCCTCCTTCCCGTACTGCGAGCAGGTTGGGTAGAACCGACAACGCGGTGGAAAGAGCGGCGAGATGAAGCGCTGGTATGCCGTGATCGCGCCAACAAGGATCTTCTTTATCATACAACAAGTATAACCTCACGCCCGCCTCTTGACAATTAGCAGTCAAGGTGTTATACTGCTATTGGCAGTCGAGAAGCGTAACTGCTAAAAAAAGACATAGGAGGTAATTACGATGGCAAACAGACTTCCAAGTGTATGGACAGAACCGTTGTTGCTGGGGACAGGTCTCTCCAAGGTGTTTGATGACTTCTTCGGCGACTTCCACAATGTGGGTCTTGACGTTGCTTCGGGCTTCGGCCGTAGCGATATCTACGAGAAGGATAACAACCTAGTTATCGAGACCGAGCTTCCGGGCGCGAAGAAGGAGGATATCTCGATCAAGGTCAAAGATGACACGCTCTACATCTCAGGTGAGATGAAGCGAAACGAAGAGGTTAAGAAAGATAACTACTTCCGCATAGGACGACGCTACGGAAGCTTCCAACGGTCGTTCCCTCTTCCCTCTGACATCGCGGAGAAGAACGAAATCAAGGCCAGTTTCGAGGACGGTATCCTGAAGGTGACCGTTCCTCTCAAGGAATCGATCAAGGAGAAGGAACAGCCGATCGAGATCAAGGTTCAGTAGTACTAAGAATGGCCTCGGCTAAGCCGGGGCCGTTTTTCTTTGGCTCATTTCTCTTTTGACTGTCAAACTAGCCTCTAGAGAAGGAGACGAGTCCTCTCCTACGCTCAGTCTCACTAGCTCAAGACCCGATCTCAGCGGTCAGCTTGAAGCACAGGACTCTGTCGCATCACTTCTCACTCATCACCGGCCTTTGAATTCGCTAGCTTCGATAACGATGAGTGATCGGCACTCTCCTTCCGCTTCCGAACGCCTTTGGTGATACTTTGATCGCCGGTGGGAGTTGGCTACGCTTGTACTCGCTTCTATAGTAGCGCGCCAGTACATCGTCGACCGTCGCCACGGGAAACCCGCGCGTCACCAGATCATCACCTGACGCGTTCTTCTCGATCAGCTGTTCCAGAATGGCATCGAGCACAGGATACGGTGGAAGGTCATCCTCATCCTTTTGATCCGGACGCAATTCGGCGGTAGGTGGCTTGTCGATAATTGGCTGCGGGATCAATCCATCCATTCTTCGTGCCATCGCCCATACCTGTGTCTTGTACAGGTCGGCGATGGGGGCGAGCGCACCCACTGTATCCCCGTACAGGGTGTTGTATCCCACCGCGATCTCGGACTTGTTCCCGGTAGTCAAGATGAGAGCGTTGTGCTCATTGGCGAGCGCCATCAAGAGCATTCCGCGTACGCGGGCCTGCAGGTTCTCTGCAGCAAGGCCCGTGATCCCTTGTTGAAGGGCTGCGTGAGAAGCGGAAACCACTTGGGAAATGGGTATATCGATGATATCGATCCCGATACTGCGCGCGAGTGTATGTGCGTCATCACGGCTCTCCTCCGAGCTGATGTCGCTTGGCAGGAACACACCACTCACCGCATCCCGCCCCAGTGCTTCCACCGCTAGCGCAGCTACAAGCGCGGAATCGATCCCGCCAGAGATACCGATGATTACCCGCGAGAAGCTGTTCTTACGTACGTAATCGCGAATCCCGAGGACGATCGCTCGACGCGCGGTTGCTATGTTATCCTCCTTCGGGGCAGAGACAGGCGAGGTCTTCTCAGTATCGACAATGAATAGTCCCTCGACAAAGGACGGAGCCTGATAGACAAGATCCCCATCGGGTCCGGTGATAAAGCTCCCACCATCGAATATAAGGTCGTCCTGGCCACCAACGAGGTTCACGTAGATGAGGGTAATCCCGTTCTCCCTTGCCCGACGGGCTGCGAGGCGCCGTCTAATTTCTCTCTTGCCGACGAAGAACGGAGATGCGGAGATGTTAATTATCCATTCCGCTCCCAGGCTTGCCTGCGCATCCGTCGGCCCATCGTTGACCCACAGGGCCTCACACACGTTGATCCCAATGGACTTTCCGTGAAAGTCGACGATTTGGGCACCGGGGCCGGGAGTGAAGTAGCGCCTCTCGCTGTACACGTCGAAGGTGGGAAGATTGAGCTTTGGGACGCTTGCCAGAAGTGACCCATCGGAGAAGAAGATCGCACTATTGAACAGATCAGTCCCCGCACCATCGCAGATCGACGATGGGTCAACGAGGTTCTCCCCATCGTGATGATGCTGCGCGACGATACCGCCGACGATCACGCCGATTCCAGCGGAGGCTTGACGGATCTGTTCCTGCGCTTTCTGCATCTTCTCCACAAAGCCTCTCCGCCACAACAGATCAAGCGGCGTGTAGCCACACACGGCAAGCTCGGGGAAGATGACAAGATCGCATTTCGATCTCTTCGCCCGCTCAATGTGGGACAGGATGAGGCTTAGGTTATCGTCGATCGCACCAACAGTGGGATCGATCTGTGCAAGTGCCAGGCGCATGATAGAGATTATAGGGGCCCGTTCGTCCGGTCACCAGCGCGGGCGGGAGAAAGCCGTCGGACGAATTCATTGAGCTTCTCCATCTCATGCTCGTCAAGGCGAACAATGGCTCCCGGGCGTATGTTCCCAAGCGTGATTGGGCCGAGGGAGACGCGGCGAAGGCGGACGACTTCTAACCTGAAGTGGCCGAACAGCCGCTTGATCTCGTGCTTGCGCCCCTCAGCGATCGTGATAACAGCGTGCGGAGGTCGACCGGTGGTCTCTCCCTCCAGGATGCGCAGTAACTGGTTGTCATCAGTTATGCCGCGACGCATGCTTGCGTATATCTTGCGCATCTCCTGCGCCTTTGGAAGGCGACTGACCCAGACGTGATACACCTTGCGCACGCGAAAGCTGGGATGTGTCAAACGTTGCACGATCTGGCCATCGTTTGTCAGCAGAATAAGCCCCTCTGCGTCTTGATCGAGCCTTCCCGACCACGTATAGCCGATGAAGCCCTCTGCCCGCAGGATGCGGCCAAGTGTGTTCCCGCAGTGCGGGTCGTCGTGGCTGCACAAGACGCCCGCCTCTTTGTAGTAACGATAGACGCGCTGCTTGGGCGCTTCAAGGGAGAGGGGATGTCCGCGCAGTCTCAGTGAAGAGATGTTCTCCCGCACAACCAAAGAGAACGGATCTCGTACAGTCTCCCCGTTCACGTCAACTTCCCCACTGGAGACAAGCTCCTGTGCCTTGCGTCGGGATACGCCGCTCTCCTCCTGAACGATCTTCCATAGCTTGATCCGCATCTCTTCGTGGTTCATGTTACGTATGGATACCGCAAATAGGCTGCGAGATCAACCTTTGTGGTTCCTCATCCTGTGATGCTGAGCTCACAGGGGATAAACGCCGGTCGCGAAGCATGAGCGAAAGGGAGAGGAAAACAGGCGACTCTGTCAGAGTCTTTGCGCTTGACTCTGCGTCGTCAGTTACCCACTTGAAACACCAAACAGCCACGTTCACCTTACCGAATGACGTGTTGTTTTATTCTCTGTCTCTGTTGTGCATAATGAGAGTATGAGAAAGAGAGGAAATGGAAAGACGCGCCTATCGATCGAAGAACTACCGTTGGGGGATCGTCACTTGCGCCAGTTTGTCAACGTAGCCTGGCAGATCAACCGTCACGATCCCAACTGGACGCCTCCGTTGCGCGCTGACATGTTGGGGAACCGCCTGTTGCGGATCACGGGGCTTCTTACCCCAGCACACCCCTATCACCAAAACGCAGAGGTGAGCCATTTTCTCGTGCGCAAGGGAAGGACGCTATTAGGAAGGATCTCAACAGCGGTGAACTACCGCTTCAACGAGTATTACAACGCACGCATCGGCTTCTTCGGATTCTTCGATACGGTCGAAGACTATAACGTTGCCCGCTTGCTTCTCGACCAGGCTCGCGAGTGGCTGGCAGCACGGGGGATGGAGACGATGCGTGGCCCGGGAGCGTACTCGACGGCCACACATGAGTCCCAACAAGCCGTGCTCATTGATGGCTTCGATACACCCCCAACCGTCGAACTGACGCACAACCCACCTTACTACGGGGAATTTCTCGAACGCTATGGCCTCGTGAAGGCAAAGGACTATCACGCGTACATAATCAACATTTCGGACGGCCCAGACGAGAGGCTGCAGCAGATAGTGGACGCGGTTCGTACTCGGCGCCGGATAGAGACACGAAAGATAGACCTCTCCCAGATACGCGCAGAGGTTAACAAAATCGTGTATATCTACAACGAAGCCTGGGCGAACAACTGGGGCTTCCTTCCATTAACTGACTCTGAGGCAAAGGCGATGGCCGATAGCCTGAAGCTTGTTGCCGATCCGGGGCTCCTTCGATTCGCTTACGTTGACGGTGAGATTGCCGCCGTTTTGGGAGCGCTTCCTGATCCCAATGTGGCTTTCCATCCACAATGGAGCCGTTGGCGTGACATGGATGTTGTTCGCGTTGCTCGTCTCCTGCGTACTCGACGCCACATTCCGCGCATCAGGCTCATGTTCTTTGGGATCAGGCCGCAGTTCCGCAAGTTAGGAGTCGATGCCGTGCTCTACCACGAGGTTTTGGGCTACGCACTCGCACACGACTACGATACGTGCGAACCGTCGATGCTCCTTGAAGACAACGATCTCATCTTGCGTGCATCCGAGTTTATGGGAGGGCGGCGCTACAAGACATGGCGCGTCTATGAGATGCCGATAGAGAAGTCGTGACTTGCACTGCGCCGATTGTCCTCTTATAGTCGGAGGAAGGTATGGTCTTCTGTAAGGAGGGATTGTGAACGATACTATCAACCAGCTGATCGAGCTGCAGCGGATAGATCACGAGCGTGGTGATCTCGCCTCGCGCATCAAAGGCCTGGAGTCGCAGAAAGAGCAACTGCAGCGGAGGGCTGAACAGGAACGCTCCGCGGTGAATAAGCTGCAGGAGCATCTACAACAACTTCAGCACAACAGTCAAATGATGAACCTTGAAGTGGACAAGCTCGACGCTCAGATCCGCGATTATCGTCACCAGCTCGATACAGGCATCATCAGCTTCAAAGAGATGGAAGCGCTGCGCATGAAGATCGCCAACCAAAGCACCCGGATGGGCGAGATGGAGGATGCGGCGCTCCAGTTGATGACCGAGATCGAGGAGATGATTGTACGACACGAGCAGGAGATGGAAAACCTCTCAGCACGCGAGGCCGACCTAGCAGCCGAGATCGCCAAGATCGATACACGCATCGTGCAAGTGCGGCAAGACCTCACTGTGTGGGAAGAGAAACGCACACAGCTCGTCGCAGCTCTGCCCCCCCATACAGTGCAACAGTATGAACACCTGCACGCGAAGTTTGACGATCCGGTGGTCCCCATTGAGAACGGGACATGCAGCGGGTGCAAGCTCACAGTGAGCGGAACGACGGTTGAACGCGCACGCGATAGCATGGAGATTGTGACGTGCGAAAACTGTTCGCGCATCCTCTATGCTCGTTGACGGGCACGCTCATCTGCGTTTCCATCGCCCTCGTTCTGTTTTCAGACATCGCTTCAGCTCTCCCTCTCCCCATTGGGGCCCTCAATGACTACGGGAATGTCCTCGATCGTCACGGCAGAGAAAGGATAAACGCACTTATCTCTGCGGCCAGGGCGCGTTATGGGATCGATGTCACCATCCTCGCCTCGTGGGAAAACCCATATGACACCATCGATCAATACACGTACGCGATCCTTGAGGGTTGGAACCTCGCTCGCGGGAATACACTTCTTGCCGTCTTCCTCAAAGTGGGCAACAGTTGGAAGGTGAAGGTAGTGGGCGGAGAAGAAATGACGCGCGAGCACCCCGGCCTCGCTGCACAGTTGGAGGCGGGGATCAGCGATCTCGTCGCGCACCGACGTATCGAAGAAGCGATGGTGGCCCTGTTCTCCGTCTTGGATGCGCAGCGCCAGTCGGCTCAGACACAGAGTGCGGCATCGGGCACAAGATCTAACCGCACCATATGGATAGTTCTCCTTATCGTAGGCGTGATCGTTGCTGCTGTGTTTGTGAGCAGGCGCGTCTGTCCGCGCTGTGGTCACTTTCTGCATCGCCGCGTCCGCCCAAGCTTCAGATCGTACGCGGGCGAGGATGTTGTATACTACTGTCGTCATTGCGGATACACACGAACGGTGACGAGGAAGAGAGGGCCAAGGGGCCGCGGGAGCTGATCCATGTGGATCTTGCTTCTGAGGAAAGTCCGGACTCCATAGGGCAGATCACTGGGGAAATCCCAGCGGGGGCGACTCCAGGGAAAGTGCAGCAGAGAGCAGACCGCCGATGACCCACGGGCACAGGCAAGGGTGAAACGGTGGTGTAAGAGACCACCAGCGATTCGGGCGACCGGATCGGCTCGGTAAACCCTGATCGGAGCAAGGCCAAGTAAGAGGGCGCAAGAGGACGGCCCGTCCGAGCCCTCGGGTAGGCCGCATCAGTTGAATGGCCCCTCACGACAGAATCCGGCTTATCGGCCCTCTCTTCCTCTATTACTGGAAAGCTAAGAGAGGATCACGAATGACACGAATGGAACACAGGTGGTGATGATACGATGTTTGAAGGATCTGCCATGCTCAGTATTCACCAAGGGAAATCGATATCACTGATTCGTGTAATTCGTCGCATTTGTGCCATTCGTGATAAATGCTTAGTTAGAATAGGGCCCATCGGATGAGCGGCCGGAGAAGAACGTGGATCATTGTTCTCATCGCCTATGCTGCCTTTGTGTTTATCATGTCCAGCATGACGATGAGCGGAGGCCAGCCGCTGCTGAGGTTCCCGGGAGGAGACAAGGTCCTTCATTTCTTGGAGTTTGGGCTGTTCTACCTCCTCTCCTGGAAGGCCTTCCGTAGGCACCGGCTTGTCGCCGCGTTCCTGCTAACCGCATTCTATGCCGGAAGCGACGAGTTCCATCAGATCTTCGTCGCCACGCGCGAGGCGAGCATCCTAGATTGGCTAGCTGATATCGCTGGCGCGGGGTGCGCCGCTGCGGGGATCGTCCTCTTATTGCGTGCTGGCTTGCCTGGTTTCTTGCGGCGGCGTATACTCGCAGACAAGGAGTGTAACGAGGAGGATTCTGAATAATGTGGTTGGGATTTCCATTCTTGATGGGGCGGAGTTTCCTAATACTTCTGCCGGCTCTGGCACTCGCTATCTACGCGCAGTACAGGGTGCGATCCACCTACACACGCTATTCCAAGATTGAAACTGCACAGCGGGTGACAGCCGGGCAGATTGCGAAGCGAATGCTCGAGGCGAATGGAATCACAGACGTCAGCATCGGTGAAGCAAAGGGGCAGCTTGCAGACAACTACGATCCGCGCAAGAAGATCCTTCACCTCTCTGCGCCAGAATCGACCTCGGTGGCAGCGGTCGGGGTAGCGGCGCACGAAGCCGGGCACGCAATCCAGCATGCTAACGATTACAAAGCCCTCTCCCTGCGTACGGCGATCGTGCCCATAGCTAACATTGGTTCCCAGATGGCGTTTCCCCTCTTCTTTCTGGGCCTGATATTTCGTAACCAGGCGTTCATCACCATTGGCATCCTCGCCTTCTCCGCGGCTGTTCTGTTCACCCTTGTGACACTACCGGTCGAATTTGACGCCAGTCGCCGCGCAGTGGCCAGCCTGCGGCAGAGCGGTCTGATGAGCGAAGAAGAGATCGGAGGAGTGAAGGAGGTCCTCTTCGCGGCCGCGCTGACCTATGTCGCTGCAGCAGCGATGGCCGCGCTGCAGCTGGTGATGCTCCTCTCCGGTAGCCGCCGCCAATGAACATCTCCCCGTCGCTTCTCTCCGCCGACTTTGGCAACCTGCGCGCCGAGGCGCGCGAGGTCGAGTCGCTCGTCACGTACTTCCACATCGACGTTATGGATGGGCACTTCGTTCCCAACCTTACGATCGGCCCGCCCGTAGTAAACTCCCTGCGCGTGGGGCTAGAAAAGCCGTTCGACATCCACCTCATGATCGACTACCCGATCGAGTATGCTCCCAGGTTTGACGTGACACCGGAGGACATTATCACCTTTCACATAGAATCGAAGGACGAGCCATTCAGGGCGATCGATCAGATCCGCGAACTGGGGTGCAAAGTCGGAATTTCACTGCGTCCCATCACTCCAATCACGGCAGTATTCCCGTACCTTGACCTTGTTGACTTGGTGCTCGTAATGAGCGTTGAGCCCGGTTTCGGGGGGCAGGCGTTCATGCCAGAATCGCTGCAGCGGATCGAAAAACTCAAGAATGAGATCGGAGATCGAAACGTGATGATCTCCGTCGACGGCGGCATCAACGACACCAACGTGAAGAACGTGGTCGATGCCGGAGCGGAGCTGATCGTAGCCGGCTCGGCCATATTCGGCAAATCAGATCGTATCGCCGCCATGCGCGCCCTCATCGCAGCAGCGAGCTGACCCCATGAACCCAACAAACCCCAC
>CAYQFN010000013.1:0-18522 GCA_964416685.1 uncultured Thermotogae bacterium
TTGACGATCTCCGTTCCGAGGATGCGCTTATAGTCCTCGCGGGGGATCTGGTCCATCGCGTAGCGCTTGAGCCAGCGGATCGATACAGGATCGCCGCGATGTCCCATGGCACACGCCTTCTCGCAGTTGTGGGTACAAACGCGGCCACAGACCTCGGGGAGAGGGTTGGTCTTATAGATGTCGCGCGCTGCCTGCTCGTGGTCCTCGCTCCAGATGTCTCGGATGTAGTCGGCGACGTTCATGTGCGCCGGGCACGCTTCTTCGCACACCTCGCACTCGAAGCAGCGCGACGCCTCAGCCAGGGCCTGCTCGCGGGTGAATCCACGCACCATCTCCACGAACGACCCCAACCGTTCCTCTGCGGGGAGAGTTCCCATCTCCTTGGCGTGTCCCTCGAAGTCGGCGAGACAAAAGTTGAGGTCGGTGGAGAAGCCTTTGTCGTTTAGCTTGCGAAGATTGATACTTACCTGAAGGTCGCTCGGATTATCCACGAACACGTCGGGAGCTGCCTTCTCATCGCGGGCTAGGGCGACGAAACTGTCTGGTGCGTGGTCGATGTGGATAAAGTCCTGGGACAGACTGAGGCTCCCGGTCGGGCAGACGTCCACACATAGCCCGCAGTAGCTGCATCGTCCGTAGTTAATCTCCGGCCGCTCGTCGGTGGAACCGCGCTTCGGATCCGCCTCTATCCCGGGGACTTTGACCATCGTGATCGCGCTGCACGGGCAGATGTCACGACAGTTCCCGCAGCCGATGCACTTTTCGAGGTCGTTCTTGTGGAATCCGCGATAGCGCTCAGATATCTCCAGCTTCTCAAATGGATATGCAAGCGTTTGAGGCTTCACAAACAGGTACTTCAGAGCAGAAAACGGGCCTAGCACACTCCCTTTGTCCTTTGCCATCATGTCACCTCGTTCATAGCCATTATCCTCGCTTACTAGCGGTCGATTTCCGGGGCGGCGATATTCAGACTCAGCAGCATGTGCCCCACATCCGCGATATTCATCCCTCGAAGAAGCCTCTCCAGAGCCAATATGCCATGGGTGTAGGACGGGACACGATACGCGATCCGGTGGATCTTCTCGCTTCCATCAGACACGGCGTACGCTCCCAGTTCTCCCCGGGCAGATTCTATCCGCACATACGTTTCTCCAGGAGGAATCTTCCACTTGAACGGGTTAGGCACCCGATTCCACGCTGGGCCTGTGGGTAGCTTATCCAAGACTTGCCTAATGATAGAGATGCTCTGCTCCATCTCTTTTCGTATCACGATTGCTCGAGCATAGGCATCCCCATCGGTCATGGTTGGAACTTGGAAGTCGAGGTCTGCATAGGCGGCATACGGCTCTTCGATGCGCACATCACGCTCGATACCCGTAGCTCGCAAACAGCTGCCTGTCACCCCAAACCGGAGTGCGTCCTCCTGGGAGAGCACACCAATCCCGCTAGCTCTCTTGCGGAAGACACGGTTGTTGAAGAAGGTGCTGTCGTAATCGCGCAAGTTGCTTTCCAAACCATCAAGGGTTTGCCGCATTTTAGCTTCGAACCCCTCTGGCATGTCCCGCCGTACGCCACCCGGCCAGATGTACATGTGGTACACCCTCCCGCCAGCAATCATGTCAAACAGATCGATGAAGTAGTCACGCTGCACCATGCTCCAGTGCCCTATTGTATCGAAACCAAGCTCATTGCCGTATGCCCATAGCCAGGCTAAGTGAGAAGTCAACCGAGACATCTCAAGGATCATCGTGCGAAGGTACTGAGCGCGGGGAGGAACCTCCAGACCGGCTAGTTCCTCGATCGCCATTGCGTACACCTGTTCGTTTGGATCAGGGTCCATCACATTAATACGACAGACAAACGGGAATCCCTGCAGATAGCGCACGTTCTCCAGCATCTTCTCGAATCCGCGGTGGAGGAAGCCAGGAGTGGCGACTGCTTCCTGAATGGTATCGCCCTTCACCGTCAACGTAATGCTGAAATTCCCCACCATTCCGATGTGCTGGGGGCCGAAGTAGAGTGTTAATTGTCGTTCCTTCGTTTTGGTATCGATGTCATTCATGCTCAAACATCCTCTCAGCGTATGCTTCCGTGTCAAAGTCCTTCTTCATCGGCGGCATCTCCTGCCAATTAGTCAGCAGGAAGGGTATCAGCCGGTCATTACCTACAAACCGGACACCGAACATCTCGTGAATCTCACGCTCGTAGGTCTGGGCATTCTCAAACAGCGGGATGAGGCTCAGGTATGTCGGGTCTGCTCGGTCGATTCTCGTCTTTACCATCGCATGGATTCCATCCTGATAGCTAGCAAGGTGATAGACGAGCTCAAACTCGTCCTCTTTGATCCAGTCTACACAGGTGATGAATGACAGATGGCGAAAGCCTTCTTCCTTCATGTACGCAACAAGCGAGAAGACGCTATCCTTAGGCAGACTAACTATGATCCGCTGGTGCCGTTGCACGGAGACGGAGCTTCCGTCGTAGCGCTTCTCTATGTCCTGTTTTATTGTTTCTTCGCTCATGGTTCCACCATTGTTGAAGCTGGTATGCTGTCGATGAATTCCTTCCCCAGCACCCGTTCCTGGTTCCTGCGGTAATAGTCGATGTTCTCTCTGTATCGTTTGTAACCATCGACCATCTCATCATCGATCATCTTCCATAGCTTGGTCACGGCAATGAAGATCGCTTCAGGCCGCGGCATACATCCAGCGATCCATCCATCCACCGGGAGATACCAATCAAGATGGTTGATCGTGTTATACGAAGTGTGGTACAGCCCTCCATCAATGGGACACGAACCGAATGCCACCAGGTATTTCGGGTCTGGCATCTGCTCGTAGGAAATGATGATTGCGCGCAGTGTCTTCACGGATACGTACCCGGTGATCAAGAACAGGTTGGATTGCCTAGGTGTCGCCATTGGCTTGACTCCGAACCGCTCAGCGTCCCACCGGGCAGTAAGGACAGGAGGGATCTCCATGATTCCACACCCAGTGCAAAAATACGTCGCCCAAAGCGAGTACTTCTCTCCCCATTTATGCGGATCTTTGAGCGCCTTTTTGATATCAGCCCTATCCATACTTATCAGCTCCCTATGATCATCACGAGTATCAGACCAGACAACGCAAACAGCGTCGGCCACTTCCAGCAGTATTTGAGGGCCTGATCAATCCTGAAGCGAGGGTAAACCGCGCCAATCAAAACCCCGATTAGGAATACTAGAAGCATCTTGAGAAAGAACGTGCCCAGGTTCGCAGCGCCCCCCAAGAACAGGTCAACGAACAGAGCGATGACGATGAATGAGTGAAGGCCGTGCTCTATGGTAGCCAGGGCAAGGTACTTGCCGCCAAATTCCACCTGCGGACCGGAGGCGATCTCCTGTGGCGCTCCCACAATGTCAAATGGACGGATACCCAGCATCACCGGTAGGATTAGGAACATCGCTATCGCTGATAGGGGAAATCGGAACAAGCCCCAGGATAGAACGGACGTGCTTTGCCCCTGGACGAAGCTCACTAATGAAGTAGTCCCACTTTGGGTCATCACGGTCAACAAGACGAGAAGGAAAGGGACCTCGTAGCCTAGCGCCAGGGTCAACTTTCGCGAGATCCCGAGCGAGGCATTGGGGTTCCCCGATGCTCCTGCTGACAATGCCACCCCAATGGGCGATATCAACATCAGGTAGATAAGCACCAGTAAGTCTCCTGAAGAACTAAGTGGGTGAATCCCTCCTACAGGAATGAACAACAGAGTCACCAGTGAGCCTGCCAGCGCAATGATCAATCCCATATCGAAAATCATCCCATGCGAGATATTGCTGTGCTGAGTGAACAGCTTCACCAGGTCGATCACCGGCTGATAGATTGGAGGCCCGTAACGCCGCTGGATACGCGCTATTACTTTCCTGGATAGACCCATGAAAAAGACCGAAATTAGAAGCGCAATAATCGGCAGGACAACTATCCAAACAATCCGCATCCATATAGTCATGGTCTCCACCCCAGTAGATTCATCGTTACAAGTACACCAAGTAGGATCACGATCCATAAAGCGTAGGTGTTGATGTTCCCCGAATAGATCTTTCTCACCTGCTCGAAAAAGGCCGTGCTCTGTGTTGCTATCCAACCGTAGAAATCATCGACTCTATCCCGTAAGTAAGGCCTAATTATCCGATCCGCCTGGTCGTAAAATCTCACACTGTGTTGATACTGCCCCACAGGTACTGGTGCGCCAGCGGCGTAGTTATCATACTGAGTCACGCGCCTCGATCTGCGTGCAAGTGTGAACACACCATATACTGCTAGTCCCGCGGCAAGCACCGCCGCGAAGATAGTTATCATGTTGAGCTCTCCCACAGCCTTGGGGACACCGAACAGGGTGCTCCTTATTGGATCGATCGAGAGGTACGTTTCGATCAAAGCAACAGCCCGTAGTGGAATGCCGGGGAAGATGCCGAACAGCAAGATCAACGCGCCAAAGAACAGCATGGGGATCTGCATGGCAAGAGGAACCTCTTTTACATCTTTGTACTCCTCTGGAAGTTGACCGAGGAAGATGTTATGCAAGAACTTAAACACTGAGAGAATAGTGCCCCATGTTCCAATTAGGGCAGCGAAGGCGAGAAACGGATGGCTGTCGATGATTAGTGCTTTATAGATCAGCCACTTGGACACAAAGCCGTTGGTCAAGGGTATGCCGATGAAACCGCTTATGCCAAGAAGACCGCCGATAAATGTAATTGGCATTCTCTTTGCCAGCCCGCCTAGACGGTTAAGGTCAGTCACACCACCGGTGCGGTATTGCACCGCACCAACAACGAAGAAGAGCAACACAGTACAGATTGCATAGTTGAGAGTGTGGAAGATCCCGCCTGCCACCCCTAAGCTGGAACCGAGTGCGATCCCCAGGATCATGTAACCACCTTGGCCGATCCCGTGCCAGGCGAGGAGTTTCTTCGCGTCGTGTTGAAGAAGTGCAATGAATGTCCCGATAATAATCGATATTGCCCCGAGCCAAGCAAGAACGATGCTAAAGCTTATTCCATGGTAATTAAATCGCTGCAACATCCCCGATCCGATGAGCACGTACATGGCAAGGAGAAAGCCATACACCCCCAAGCGGGTGAGCATGCCGGATAGAACTGCGGAGAACGGAGTCACTGATTCGGCGTACGCGTCAGGGAGCCAGGTATGAAACGGCAAGATGGCGTTCTTGATCCCAAACGCCAGGCTGAACATCATCAGGATGAAGATGGCATAACTGACTGTAGCACCCGACATGGCCGTGGCAAGAGCGGCGATATCTAGTGTCCCGAACGTCACGTACAGGCTGACGATAGCGATCAGCATTGCCGATGACCCGATAATCGAGAACAGAATGTACTTCAGCCCTGCGGAGAGCGCTTGCCTGCCGTTAAAGCTGATCGACATGAAGGTAGCGATGCTCATGATCTCCCACAGGATGTAGAACGTTAATAGATCACCGCTCAGTACAACACCGAGCATTCCTCCGTTAACAAGAAGGAATAGGAAGTAGAACAGGTCGAGTCGCTTACGATCCTTCATGTAGGCAAACGAATAGACGAGCGCAAAGAAGCCAATCACGGAAATAGCCATCCCGAAGAACCACGACAATGGGGTCAGCCGCAGCGATAGATCGATCCCCAGGAACGCAAGATGCGCGTACTGCACGGCAATCGTCCGACCGTACATGGTGGCAAGGGTCACGAGCGGGAAGAGCGCCAGTAAGAGTGAATAGACACTCCGCACCCGTGGGCGCCCGCGTCCGATGGCAATCCCCAGTAGAGGACCGATAAGTCCAACAATGACGAGTATTTCTAGGATCATGTTACAGCGCTCCCAGTACTGATTGGATGTAGGCCGATCTCTCTACGAGTCCGTTTGCCGCTTGCTGCAACAATCCAGTAATCATGTGCGGATAGATGCCGATAGCGATGATGAGCGCCGCCAGGATGGTGATCGGAATAAGCGCCGATAACGGCAGTTCCTTCACTGCTCCCTCTGCCTCTGCCTCGGTGAAGAACATGATTTGTAATAGCTTCATGAAGTATCCCATCTCGATTACCGTTGCCACCAGCACAAGAACGATGAGGCCGGTGTAGGTCGCGCTGTGTTGCGCCAGGGCCGCACGTACGATGGAAAACTTGCTCATGAATCCGGCGAATGGTGGCACTCCGACGAGCGACAGAACAGCGATCGCGATCATCGCTCCAGTGAACGGCATCTTCCGTCCCAGTCCGGCTAGAGCCGATAGCTTCTTCGAACCGACGCGATAGATGATGTAGCCGCTTGCAAGGAACAACAGGGCCTTGGCTAGCGTATGGCTCACAAGCTGAAACAGCGCGGCGAATACCCCGGCATCGCTGGCGATCCCGAACGCGAGCATGATTAACCCCATCTGCCCAATGCTCGAATAGGCGAGCAGCCGTTTGATGTCATCCTTCTGCCTGAACGCCGACATCTCGCCGATCAGGAGCGTTACAACTCCCAGGATAGCAAGGACCAGCATGATCCCGTGGCTATCAAAGACCGTGTAAACGATCCGCGCCACGGCGTACGCCCCGGTCTCGATCGCTATCCCCGAGAGGAGCGCGCTCACGGAGGACGGAGCAGAAGAGTGCGCATCCGGAAGCCAGGCATTGAGCGGGAAGATCGCCGCCTCTACGCCGAATCCGACGATGAGGAGCGACATGGCCATAAACAAGAGTGTTGGATCGGCACCCGTGGTATGAGCGGCAATGTCGGCCATGTTCAGTGTCCCTGTTATCCCGTACAGAAGCGCTATCCCGATCAGAATAAACGCCGAGCCGATCGAGCCCTGGATGAGGTACTTGATCGCTGCCTCCGTCCCACCACGGTCACGGTTGTACCCGGTAAGCGCGTAGGAGGATAAGCTGAGAATCTCGAAGAAGACGAACAGGTTGAATATATCGCCTGTGAGGACCATGCCCGTTGCTCCGGTGAGGAGGGTGAGGACGAGCATGTGGTACTTCTCCTTTGGCTCCTCATGGATATATCCTATTCCGTAGATGGAGACAAGAAATCCAACGAGAGAGATGAGGATTGCTAACCCCAATCCCAGCGGACCGACCACCAAGTTGATCGCCAACGGTGCCGTCCATCCGCTAATCGATATTATAATTGGCGCATTCATCACCTGCGGCAACAGCGACAGAGCGATCCCCAGATTCGTGAGCATCACCACTGCGGGTATGTAGTGGGACAGCTTCTTGCTGGCAAGAGCGACAAGAGGGATCAGGAAAGCGCCGAGGAACGGGAGGGCGATGAGTAACGTGGCTACCATTTAAGCTCCCTAATCTTGCGCGTATCGAGCGTCTTGTAGTGGCCGTACACCCGTATCGCCAGGGCAAGGGCGAGGGCAGTCACACCAAGACCAATAACGATGGCCGTCAGGACGAGCGCTTGGGGGATCGGATCGACCATCTTGCTCGGATCGGCGTGCGCATGGGTAATGATCGGGGCGGTCCGATTATGGATGTAACCGATCGCGATCAACAGAAGGTTCACTCCCGTATCCAGAAGCGTCAACCCAATAATTATCTTGATCAGGTTCCGCTTGCTGAGGACGGTGAACAGACCGATCATAATCAGGCCAACTGCTCCAACGTACATCATTGGATTTCCGATAGTCATCTTTCGCTCCTGCTCTGGAACATATTGGCAGCGATTCCGGAAAGCTCCGCTCCCACCTTCAGCCCGATCGCTGCATACAGAATTGGGAT
Source organism: uncultured Thermotogae bacterium (assembly GCA_964416685.1). GTDB lineage: Bacteria > Bipolaricaulota > Bipolaricaulia > UBA7950 > UBA9294 > M55B144. The sequence continues at coordinate 7,763 of CAYQFN010000013.1, forward strand.
AACCCCGGCGCTGAACAGAGTGAATTCACTCCCCTTTGGGAGGAAGTTATTGAGGAAGTATCCACTTACACCCAACCCAATCAGACCGATGATGACGAAAGTGATACCGGCCAAGCTCTCCGTCACTGCCAGCGGCTTCTGGCGCAGGTGATAGCCGGTGTTGCCAAGGAACATCAGCAGGAACGCTGAGGCGATCACCGCTCCACCTTGAAACCCTCCTCCAGGTGTGAGATGTCCATGGAGGAAGATGTATCCACCAAAGAGGAGTATCAGCGGAAACAGGAATTGTGATCCACGACGCACGATCAGGCTTGCCGGAGGCAACCCGCGCTTGCCATCTTCTTCTGAGCCTTCCTTCTTCGGCCAGGAAAAGAAAATTCCCACCCCCAGAGAGGCGATGAACAGAACCGTCATCTCTCCCAGGGTGTCCAACGCACGGTAGTCTAGGACCACTGCAGTGACAAGGTTCAATGCCCCGGTGTCAGCTACCCCATGATTTAAGTAGTAATTGGCCACCTGCATCCGATCGGTACCAAACGGGATGTGAGAAAGGGAAAGCGTCAGCCCGACCGCGATTAAGGCAAGAATGCTGAAGCTCACGAATGCTCTCATTTCTCGTACCTCCCGGTCTTGCGGATGGCGATCACGAATATGGCGGTAGTCAGCGCAGCACCAATCGCCGCTTCTGCCATCGCCACGTCCGGTGCCTGCAACAGGTAAAACAGGACAGAAGCGATCAGGCTCACCGCGGCGCAGGCGACGACTGCGGCGATCAGGTCGCGAAAGAGATAGGCGGCCCCGGCAGCGATGAGCATCGCTACAGTGAGAATGGCGATGTAGATCATTCTTCCTCCTCCTTTATGATCTCCTGGCACTCCTCAAATTCCTTGCAACGATCGACAACGCTCTTGTCCCACAGCTTGATCCCGCTCTTGTAGCTTGCCCGTGCCAGGGCGTGCGCACTGATCGGGTTGGTCAGCAGGATAAAGACCGCGATGACGATCGCCTTCATCATCCAGTTCGGATGGACAAAACCCACTCCCAGGATGGTGGAGAACGCGCCCAGCGTCGTGCACTTCGTCCCTGCTTGCAGGCGGTTGTAGACGTCGGGAAGGCGGAATATTCCTAAGCCCCCCAGGAAGAGGAACGCGGTTCCGATCCCAATCAGAATCTCGCCGAAGATGTGCATTACACCCCCCGTTCCATGTAGCGAGCCACTGCGAGGACCCCGATGAACCCGAGGACCGCGTATACCAAAGCCACATCTAAGTAGATCTGGCGATCGAAGAACGAGGCAAGGAGGACCATCAACGCAGTGCTAATGGTTACCATACCATCCACGCCCACTACCCGATCAGAGGTCGTTGGCCCAGCCACCGCTCGTGCTAAGCAGAGCGCGATTCCCGCCGAGATAAACGACAGGAACAATAGCCATAGCGCTGTCATGAGAAAATCACCTTTAGGAACCGCTCGAATCGCTTACTGATAATCTTGGTTGCTTCATCCGTGTCCGTGCTCTTGACGTTGATCCAGTGGATAAGCATATTGTTCCCTTTCACGTCCATGGTCAGCGTCCCTGGAGTAAGGGTAATGGAATTGGCCAGCGCCAGCTTCCCGCTATCGGACTTCAGATCAGTCTTAATGAGAACGATACCGGGATTGATCGGCATGCGCGGGTGGATCACGCGATAGGCGACATCGAAGTTCGCCTTGATCATCGCCCAGAAGAATACAGGAATGTACGCGATAAGATAGACCACTTTTTTTATGCTCAAGCGGGAAAAACCCACTTGTGAGAAGTAGCGCCAGCCAAGGGCTGCAACGATCGCTGATAGCACTCCCCCCATGAGAAGCTCTTGCCAGTTTAGTGTGCCGACGAGGGCAAGCCACACCCCAAACGAGACGATAAACGCGGTCAAGTAACGCTGAGTTCGATGTTCACCCTGTGCGTCCAAACGCTACACCTCCATGTGGTAGACCAGCTTTCCCAATGCCATGGGAATGTCGATCGGCACTATTCGCACCTCGTCCGGGATATCTAAGCGGCAGGGAGCAAAACAAAGCAGTCCTTTGATTCCCGCTTGAATCAGCGCGTCCGCCGTATCCTGAGCGCATTCCACCGGCGTGGCGATGACCGCTAATTGCACCCCTTCCTCACTGATCCTATCTCTGAGATGAGATACATCCTCTACTACTACATTCCCAAACTTCTTCCCAATGCATTGGGAACTATTATCAAACGCTAACACAATATCGAATCCCTGTCGCTTCAACTCTGGACTGCGCAGAAGAGCCGAGCCTATGTTTCCAACACCGATCAGCGCCAATCGCCACGTGCGATCGAGATTCAAGATCGCGCGTAATTCCCGTATTAGCTGCTTAGTGTCGTAGCCAACACCACGTGTTCCAAACTCTCCAAAATAGGAGAAATCCTTGCGGATTTGAGCTGGGTTCATATGAAGAGTGTTGGCAAGATCCCGGGAAGAAAAAGAATCCTTTCCCTCCAGAAGCATGCAGTCAAGCTCACGTACGTACGTCAGCATCCGTTGCATCGTCTCTTCCGGCACATCCATGTGTTTTACCATAGGGCCCTTTGTGCTTGTGTTCACTTTCACAAGCACGATTTATAGCACGATTACCCAAGCTTGTCAAGCCCTACGATCAAACATCCTTCTGGCGGCCGATCTGCAGGCGCGAATTTGCAGCAATCATCGTTATCAGTGAAGTGTCACGAGTGATCAGTCCAAGCAAGCCAGAGCGTGCTCCTGGTGCATGCTCGGAAGGGTGCCAAACCGCTGCGAGAAATGTGTATGCTTATCGCAGAATCGCAGAATCGCAGGGAACACTGTGGAAAGCTACACAATTGCAGAGGGAAAGTTGCTAGTTCCTACTTCAAATTCTCTTCAGTCGTCTACCAAGAGGCGATCAAAATGCATCCCTCCAAAGCGCCACAGAGCTTCACGCCAGGAGATCGCCTCCTCTGGAGTGAGTTCATCCGGTACGTCATAGCGCTGCTTACGTTGCAGCTCTTGCAGCAAATGCGAAAGATCCTCCAGCCGCTTGGCATAGTCGTCACGCAGGATATGCGCCGTCTGTTTATCGGCGTATTCTACCACCATATCGAGGTGCCCCTGACAGAGCCCATCGGAGGCAGCAAACTCTCTTTGCCATCCTTCATCGGCAAGGGCGTGTGCGAGGAAGCTTGCCTTTTGGTCGGTGACTTGATCACGGTAACGGCAGAGAGGGCAGTTATCCCGCTTCGTCGAGTTCTTCTGCGTGAAGTGTGACAGATGGGAAATCTCCTCACGGCTTACAGTGTCGTACAACCTCGCTACTCCACTCGGAGTGACGAGTTGCCTCTTCTCCACAATCATGCGCATGAGTTCGGCATGTTCTCCACACAATCCCAACGAATCAGCGAAGCGTGCGTGGATCTGAGGATCGCCGGTGTACTCGTAGAGAAGGTTCCACAGCCACTGCTCCTCGCTCTCCCGCACAAGGCGACACAACACACATCCAGGCTTAGCAAGGGTCTCGTGCAAGTGATAGGTAAAGAGCGCCGGGACCTCGTTCTTCTTCTCGTCTCGCGCTAGCAGCATGTACCACGGGCGATCGCTCTTGTGACGATCCCTCAAAGGATGAAAGATCATCGCTATCCGGCCTCACGAAACGGCTCATTCCGCTTTGCTTGTTCTTTTCTGTTCACGTGGATCTCCTCGATAGAAATGTAGGGGTCATTAGCCCTTTGGAAGGCGCGCGGGATGGACTCCATCATCCGTTTTGAGATTGTTGGCCATGCGGCAATCATTGTAGCTTCTGCATGTTCGTTGCTCAACGTGATCGTGCCGAGAACTAATCTGACATCTCCTCTCAATTGACAGTTTGGCCCTCACAATTAAGGTGATGTAGCTCAAAAAACGGAAGAGATTTATCTCTCGTTGAACCGCAAAGCAGTCTCTGCCGTTGTGTTCAGGAAGCTAAGGGGGAAGACTGAGACTGAGCAGCGAAGTACGGGACAAACCAAGACGACAGTGACGCCATGCTGTACTCCTTGGCAAGCTTTCCGGCTTGAGTGAGACAAACGGGCGAGAGAAAAAGGATTTCCACAAGGAGTGACCGATTCTTGACAGCTATCCTTCACAGTCCGTGGTTGTCTACGCATGCTTCTTCCAACTGCATGATGTATTTCAGGGCTCTCATTCCTCGCAGATGAACCGACAGGGAACCTCGATTCCGAGAGCAGCCGGGACGTGATGAAGGAGTTCTCTCACCTAAACAAGGAGGGGGTCACGCTCCTCGTCGTCACCCATGATCCTCTTGTCACATCATTTGCAAAGCGACTCCTCGCGTTGCGGGATGGACAGATCGTAGACGAAGTTTCGCCGAACAGAGGGGGACCAAGGGCGATCCTCAGGGACGATGTGCCGAGTTGAGAGGACCCGCTACACCTCGGGGTTCTTGCGCTTGGTGTAGTAGATGATGTCGTCGTGCCGCGTGTATCCAAGGCGCTCGAAGAGGAGCATAGATGTCTCATTCCAATCCTCGATCTGACCGGCGAAGATCTCGATTCCGCGTGCTGAAAGACGCTTTTCGACTTCACTCACCAGTGCTGTAGCGATCCCTTTTCGTCGATGCGCGGGTAAGACGGCGAGCCGGTTGATCCACCCCTTGCGGCCGTCGTGCGTCCCCAGGATCGCGCCTACTAGCTCTCCCTCCTCCTCGGCGACGAGGTAGATCGAGCACTCGCCCTCGATCTGCAAGGCGATCTTCTCGCGCGTGTCACGACCGTTCGGCTTGAACGGGAGTCCTGCCTCCTCCCACAGTGCACACAGAGCGTCGTAGTCATGGATTGCCAGTGGTCGTATGCTGATCATACATCATCCTGCAGTAACGGATATTCTCTCTAATCGCAGGTAGGGCAGAGTCAGGCTGAACACACGCTCCTGCTCACGGGAAACACCGGATAGGCTCTTCAGCGCTTCGAAGGCGTTCCCAGCGATGAGTGTCCCTCTGATCGGTCTCGAGATGCGGCCTTTCTCGATCAGGTATCCGCCCTTGGCCACACCGGAGAAGTCGCCGGAGACGGGGTCGGCACGGCCGGAGAAGCGGGTGACAAGTACACCCTTATCGATCTCGGCGATCAGCTCATTTTTGCTCTTCTCTCCAGGAAGGATCTCGAAGTTCGAGGGGCCAATTCCGGGTACGGAACGCGCCGAACCGGCGGCGTGCCCGGTGTTCTCCATCCCCATTGCTGCCGCGGTGTACGTGTTGTGCATGAATGAGGTCAGCACGCCGTTCTTGATCAACTCCAGGCGCTTGTGCGCCACCCCCTCGCGATCGAACGACGCCGTTCCTACTCCATTCGGCAAGCGACCATCATCCACCACGCTGATCAGATCAGAGGCAACCGTGTTACCGCGCATGTCCTGCCACCTGCTCATCCCGCGCAGCACGTTCTTCGCGTTTGCCTGGAAGAGGATCAAGGACGCGAAGAGGGATTGGGCGGCGTTCGGCGAGAGGACTACCTGACCATTGAAGCTAATCCCTTTCTTTGCTCCGAGCGATCCAAGGGCGTTCTCGCACGCACGGCGCGTGATCGGTTCGACATCGATCGAGCCAGCGTTCCTCGTTGCGTCGAACTGGTAGTCCATGTTGGAGACTTCCTCTCCGTCTCGCGCAGTGGCAAGGGCGTAGTAGACAAACAGGCTCTCCGGCTCTGACCACGAAACACCTTTTGAATTGATCAATGCGCGCGTGCCGATGTGCACTGAGAACTCCCCGTTGCCGAGGATTAAGCGTCTGTCAATGGAGCGAGCGATGTCGAGCATCTTCACCGCCTGTTCGATCGCTCTATCGATAGTGAACCCTTCACAATCGGGATCGTATATCCCGGAGACGTAGTCGCTCTTCTCGGGATGCGGGAGGAGATTGTTCTCGTCGGCAGGAGACGCCTTCGCCAGTGTGACCGCGTCAACACACGTCTCGTCGATCGCCGTTGGATCGTTCGTGGAGGCAAAACCAACCCTCTTGTCACACATTGCGCGCACGCCGATCATCTTTTCCTTCTGCGCGCGCGAGACCTGTAGGTCGTTCTTCTCGATCGTCACTGTAATCGTGCGCACCGATTCTGCGTATACCTCAACCTCGTCCGCCCCCTTCCGCTTAGTGCGATCGAGCGCGTCCACACACAGATCGATCAACTTTTCGTTGTTCATTCTTGCCGCCCTCCGATTGTTACGATGCAGCGAAGGTGCGGGCCGCCGGCATCCACCTTCGCTAGCTGCCCCTTCCCGCAGTGTCCGGCGCCCAATCCCCAGCTAAAGTCGTCTGCCACTGCATCGACTGACTTCAGCACTTCAAAGGCGTTTCCGGAGATGGTCACTCCGCGTACCATTCTTCCGATCTTCCCATCGAGGATCTCGTGCGCCTCGCGCACGCCGAACATGAACTCGGCGTTGGAATCAGCCTGTCCACCACCGCCCAACCCCTGCAGGTAGTAGCCGTGCTTCACCCCGGCGATGGTCTCTTCCACGGATGACGTGCCCGGCTCGATGTAGGTGTTTCGCATGCGGATGAGCGGCTCATCGGAATACTCGAACGCGCGTGCGTTCCCCGTTGGCTCAACGCCGAAGTAGGCCGCGCTCTCGCGGTTGTGCAGGTACGAGCGGAGGATGCCGTGATCGATGATCACCGTGCGCCCGGTCTTCACCCCTTCATCGTCGACCAGCAGCTCACCGGCGGCGTGCGGCTGGTACTGCGAGGGGCCGCTGTCGCACAACGTTACCAGGTCCGAGCCCACCTGGGTACCGATCTTTCCGCTGGTGATCGCCCCGCTGCGCACGAGATCCGCCTCCACCGTATGCCCGATCGCTTCATGGCTGAGCACGCCGACTAGGCCGGGATCGAGGACGACCGTCGCCTTCTCGCCAGTGGCATAGTCCGCCTGGAGCTGATCGACGGCGATTCGTACAGCATTGTCCGCCATCTGTTCCGGTGTTCGTCCGGCGAACAGGTCGCTGAACCCACCGGAGATCCCCACCGAGTCCGTCCCCATCGCCTGATCGCCATTTTGCTGCGCGACGGCGAGGACACGGAAATCGGGCTTGGCATCGATGATGTGCGCTGCTGCACCGTCCGATGTGACGATGATCTTCTCGTCCTGCAGCTCAGAATAAGCAACCGATGAGGACACGATCTTCTTCGTTGCGGAACGGATGCGCTCATCGATCCTCAGGACAAGAGCCAGTTTCTCGCTGAGCGAATGATCGTCGAGCGGATCATGCGTCTTAACGGCAAACTCGCCCGATGCCAACGCTACATGCGGGAACGAACGCATCTTCTCGCGTTTCGCCGCGGCGGAGGCGCGCGCCGCGCTCTCTGCCGCACTCACCGCCCGCGCAATTCCCTTCTCCGAGAGATCGGTGGTGCTGGCAAATCCGAATACGCCATCGATGAGCGCTCTCACGCCAATACCGGCCAGGCGAAGCGTAGAGGATTCCTCTAATTTTCCGTTCCGTACGGAGATTCGCTTTGATCGGCGCACGTGATACCGAAGCTCCACCCATACTGACGCGCGGGCTGATATCTCCTGTAATAGTTGTAGCATCATGCCTCCTTGCCTAACGGACTAAGCCGCAGGGAAGATTCTAGTCTCTCTCTTTCTGCCTGGCAAGGTGATAGCCAATCCCGTCGATGGAACTGGATCGACAACGAAGGGACACGTTACCCTTGGCAAACGGTCGCACGCCCTGGTGTAGATGAGAATGCAAGCCTATTCTGAAGCTTAGGAGGAAAAGTGCACAGACATCTGACATTACTGGTAATGCTTTCCGCAGTTCTTGCAATCGGCTTCTACGCGCAAGGAGGGGTTCCGTTAGCATTCGGGTTCGACGTTACCGCTCCCGCCGCGGTCCCCATCGAGTGGAACGAGTCGTTCTCTTCCGTTTCAATGGAGTTTCTCGCTGACCCGAACCTGACGTTTCTGTTCACTCTGGGGACGTATCCATCCCACTTTCCAAACCTGTTCGAGTCGTGCGGTGATCTCATCGTCAAAAGCTGGATGGGGCCAGTCTCCATCTACGCTGGTGGTGGGCTCACCCTACAATGGAAGCCCATTGCTGGCACCTGGGGATGGACGCCGTACATGAATATCACCGCCGGCATGCAGATCTGGCCGATCGATTCCGTAGCGTTCGTCGCGAGCGTGCGTTCGCTGGATGCGCTTCCTCCAACATGGACCTTCTCTCCCGAAGCCTCGCTTGGTCTGCGCTTCTCGCTTTCTCCGCCTCGGCCGCCGACACTCGGTAAGGAGAACTCGTTCTATCTCTGGATCGTTGTTGGGTTGCTTGTTGCCTCTCTCCTTACCTACTATCCGCATGGCTGAAGCGGAGCCATCTGCGATGGTTCTGCCTCCAATTCACTCCCCCCAAGGGCTTCACATCGTCCTTTTTTTGTGGTATACTGCACGGTGGAGACTGAGGGATGAAGTGACCAGAGGCGGCCGATGCCGTGGCAGTAGAAGTTCAATGGAATGCTGTTGTGAATGAAATCGGAGGGCCCTCCGGGTCGTCCGATTGTATTTCGTTGATCTCTTAGTGGTGTAGACGATAGGGAAAGGATTAGGAGGAAGGGATGAAAGAAGTAAAGGAGCCAAAACCAACGATCAATCTTAAGGCGCATCTGAGCACGAAGCCTGATACCAAGCGGGATATACATGAGCGTTCATCTCGCTCGGATAACCCCATCCGCACGTATTTCGGCGAGATCAGCCGCGTGCCTCTCCTCACAAGGGAGGATGAGGTCGCCCTCGCCAAGCGGATCGAGGCAGGCGACAAGCGAGCAAAGGAAGAACTGGCTGAGGCAAACCTGCGGCTCGTTGTGTCAATCGCCAAGAAATATCGTGGCTGCGGTCTCCCCTTTCTCGATCTGATTCAGGAAGGCAACCTCGGGTTGATGAAAGCGATCGAGAAATTCGACTATACGAAGGGGTTCAAATTCTCTACCTACGCCACGTGGTGGATCCGGCAAGCGATTCTGCGGGCGATCACCAACCGGTCGCGCACGATTCGTGTTCCCACCCACATCAACGAGCTGATCCGCAAGATCTATCAACTGGAACGAAGTCACCTCAAAGAGACGGGCGAGATGCCCACGTCTGAGAACATGGCTGTAGAGCTTGAGACAACCGAGGAGAACATCATCAAGGCGAAGAAGACGGCGCAGAGCATGACCTCCCTCGACATGCCGATTGGATATGACGATGATGGTTCCGTGCTCGGCGACTTCATCGAGGATAGATCCGTTGATTCGCCGGAACGGGAGACATTCGATCACCTCCTGGTGCAAGAACTGGAGCAGGCCCTCGACGAGCGATTGACGGACCGTGAGAAACGAATCCTCGAATTGCGCTACGGGTTGAACGACTACCAGCCCCGTACCCTCGATGAGGTAGGAGTCGAATTCGGCATTAGCCGGGAGAGAGTTCGGCAGATCCAGAAAGAGGCACTTGCCAAGCTGCAAGACTCGGGGTTGAAGCACCGCTTGGAGTGGTTGAAGCTTCTCTCGGAACACGCGTAAGAGCAGGCTTTCAGCATTCAGCCGTCATCTGATAGGACGAAGGCAACGAGTCGTCAGTTGGAGGGGAAAGACAAGGACAACTACCGCTTCATCCTTCCATTGTCAGGGCAGTCGTGTCGGTGGGATCTGTTGGGAAATATAACAAGCAATCGTCATTGCTATGGGATGCCTTTTTGTTACGTGGGATGGGCGAGAAGAGTAAGTAGAGGGCTGTGTCTACCGGATAGGATCTCAATTCCTGACCTTATCGGCAGCCGCAATTTGCTTTCTCTAGCGCGGATTGTAAATTAGGCTTAGGCAATAGCGTCGAGAGCGCTGGTGGCAGATCTCTGTTTACTCCCTGTTATATGAAGCGGCCCAGCGATGCTGGCGCATACACGCTAGGCTTTGCAGTAGCTGGATGAACTGAATCGATCGTTAGAACGCCCCACTCCTGTCTGCATCCTGCCTGTCCTTCGGACTCAGACAGGCACAGGCCAGGCGGAACAGCATGGCATCCTCCAAAACCATACTCGCGCATACGCGCAGAGGGCTGTTTGCTTCGTCGGCACAAACAGGCAGCAGAAATATAAGACAACTGAGTGCAAAGCCAGAGATAAGCTCTTGCCTTTGTAGCGTAGGCAGTTTATCTGCCAAGTTGTTACACGGCGAACGGGCGTGAGAAAAGAAAAGCATTCTCGCGCAAAGGCCTATCTGCTTTCGATGGACAGATAGATGCAGAGAACAGCTAAGAATATGGGAAAGCCTCCTTGTTCTGTGGGAGCCGCGTTGGCTCAACGCGTAGCAGTAGGCGAGCCCAAGAGAGCATGGAAGGAGCGCTGAAATTGTGATCTGAACTAGAAACTGGCCACTATAAGATTCAAGCAATTGACTTTGCCGTTTGGGTGGCGATCTCAGGTGCCATAGCTCTTTAACCCCATGGGCTTGACTGTCAAAGCTATACCTGCTACAATAAATGGGATGAAAAAGATAAGGGGGTAAACCACATGGCAAACAAGAAGAATCTCGACAAACTGTCGATCTACATCCCACAGAAGAAGATGAAACAAAGGCCCGTCGAGCGTCTGATCCAATTGGGAAATAAGAAAGACCGCTCGATCAACTACATGGCTGTTGAGGCGATTCTGGAGTACCTCAAGCGGGAGGAGAAAAAGGGCTAAGCCTTACCACTGAGATGACAGAGA
>CAYQFN010000014.1:0-18454 GCA_964416685.1 uncultured Thermotogae bacterium
CCTGACTGGGAACATGTAGCTGTCGATACGAAAGGAGAGCCGGATGCGGGAAAACCGCATGCCTGCCTGTGCGTGTTCACACGCAGACAGGTCCGGTTCGACGAGGGGGGAGTAGGGCACAGAGCAAGGCATGCGACTAATGAGCCACAACGGGGAAACCCTGTAACTGAAGTATGCCGAAGCCTAAACCCTGTCACCTGCTCCTCTACTCTACCGAGAGGCGCTCTCTCAGCTCTTGCGTCCCGTGAGGGGGTTGCTACTTCCAGATCGTGCCTTGCGCGGTGTCTTTTAGGGTGATCCCGAGGTCTGCCAGCCGATCACGGATGCGGTCTGAGAGAGCAAACTCCTTCTTCTCGCGCAGGTCGGCACGGAGGTCGATTAAGAGGCGAATCAGGTCGTTTTCGATCCCCTTGGACGCGTTCTCCGTCTCTTGGAACAGCCCGAGTGGGTAACCGAGCTCACGGATGAGGGAGATTGCTTCGGGGAGCGCTATTCGGGCATCGCCTGTTGCGCTGGCACGGAATCTGTTCGTCTCGGAGACGATGTCCTGGATCGCCGCGATTGCACCGACGGTATTCATGTCGGAATCCATCTCCGCCACATAGCGTTCGCGCAGCGGTTTTAACGATGCGAGAAACTGACGTCCCCGTTCATCGGTATCGCCTCCGGCGCCGCTCTCAAACTCGCTTGTCACTTCTTCGATCAGCGTTTGGATGCGGGTGATGGCTACGCGCGCTGCTTCCAGCCCCTCGGTCGAGTAATCGAGTGGCTTTCGATAGTGGCGAGATAGGTAAAAGTAGCGCACGGTGCCTGCGCCGAATTCCTGGATCACATCGTGGGCGTAGGCGAAGTTCCCCAGTGACTTCGACATCTTTTGGCCGTGGAACATGAGCATCCCGCTGTGCAGCCAGAAGCGGGCGAACGTCTTCCCGGTAAGGCCCTCTGCCTGGGCAATCTCGTTTTCGTGATGGGGAAAGATCAGGTCGTTCCCACCGGCGTGAATGTCGAGCGTATCGCCGAGGTAGTGGCGGGATAGCACGACGCACTCGGTGTGCCAACCGGGCCTGCCCTCGCCCCACGGGGAATCCCACTTCGGCTCGCCCGGCTTTGACTTCTTCCACAGGGTAAAATCGAGTGGGTTCTCCTTCTTCTCCGATGCGGCGATCCGTGCTCCCACGCGCAGGTCGTCAACCTTCCGCCCAGAGAGTTTTCCGTATTCAGGGAAGGCGGAGACGCGGTAGTAGATGTCGCCGTCCGCCTCGTACGCTAGACCCTTATTGATGAATCCCTGAATGAGGTCGATCATTCCCGGGATGAACTGCGTCGCGCGCGGGCTGTGCGATGGCGTCTCCACTCCTAATTGCGTTAGAAGGTTGAAGTAGGACCGCGTGTAGCGAGCGGCGATCTCACTCACCGGCTCGCCGGTCTCGATCGAGCGGTTGATCAGCTTGTCGTCCACGTCGGTAACGTTCTGCACGTAGATGACATCCCAGCCTTGGAAGCGCTCGAAGTATTTGCGCAACGTATCGAAGACGATCACCGGACGGACGTTCCCGATGTGCAGGTGATCGTAGACCGTAGGGCCACAGACGTACATCCTCACTGTCTTTCCATCTTGCGGTAAGAACGTCTCTTTCTTGCGAGTGAGGGTGTTGTATAGTTTCATCCTGCCCCACCTCCTGTGCTACGCATTATACCAGTAACGATGCTCTTTCTCCGGTGGTAGCCCCCCTCCCACAACATTCTGTGGCCTCACTCGATGTCTGATCCTGGAGCGTCAGCGGCTCTGAAACGTTACGAACAAGCTGCAACGAAAAGCGGGCGCTGCGGGTGAAGCGAGGGAAAGATCGCAACGAAAGGATCGAAATGGGCACAAGAAGCCAAAGGAGTTCTAGCAAGGGAAAACGGGAGATTAGGAGTGCGGAACGGAAGGGCATCACTCCACGCAAAGAGCATCGCGCAAAGCGATAGCAACAAAGCCTTCTTACGCGTAGCTCTGCACGATCTCCAGGATGAGGCGGACAAGGAGGAGGACCCACCCAATAACAACCACTATCCACGCCACTTTCTTGGATCCTGAAGCTAACGAAAGAAAGATTGTCAGAATCGCTAGGATCCCGATCGGGTCGACAAGCTCTTCAGGAAATTCCATCGATGGGAAGATCATCGTCACTACCTTAACTACACCCTGCCCGATTAAGTGTCCCAGGCTGTAGATGAAAGTGAGTATCTGATTGACGATCTCCTGCGCTGACGCCCCCTGTCCGTATTCGGTTGCTCCTTGTGCCAACGCAGCAAAGGATGGAGCAAGCGTCATCCCGGCCATCAGGAGAGACAGTTTCCTGCCAGTAGTTAGGTGGGGGAGACTTACGCCTCCCCCGATTGTCTTACGAGCCAAGTAACCCTAACAGCGCGGAGAAGTCGACATCTCCGTGCAGCACATCATCCAGTGAAGTTGCGCCGAGCATTCCAACGAGTGTGTTGAAGAAGTTGGTGATCCCTTCTGCCGGTGCGGCCATGATGATCGGCATCACCGACTGTTCGAGGGGCATTCCCAGTGATTGGGATACCTGGTCGAAGTAGTCCTTGTTGTCGGCAAAGAACTTACTGAATAGCGCATTCAACTGCTCGGGATTCGCCTCGCGCATGGCAACGATTCCTTCTCCAAGCAGCCTCCCGAATATATCAAGGGAGGTGAAGTACGGTGCTCCCACAGACTTGCCGTTGTCCAGCCACGAGATCAGGACAGGTTTCGCCTCAGCCGGCTGCCAATCGAGTTCCACGCCCCCAGCAGCAACAAGGCTGCCACCGGCAAAGTCAAAGGTCGTCCCCGTCATCTCACCCGTAGCCGGCAGGTAACCGCCGATCTCGATCTTGTTCGTGATCGTCACTTCCTGATCGAACTCTACGTGTAGGCCCGTAACGGCTGCACCGGTCGTATTAGTGAGAACCGCAATTGTGTAATCACCCGCTGGGTAGAAGGCTGTATCCACGCCGCCAGCAAAGGCAGCAGTTGTGGCCAATAACAGCACCAATACACCGAGAATCGCATACTTCTCTTTCATCAACAAACCTCCTTGGCAAACAGTTGTCTTAAGCATTTTAGCATGGTGGCGTTGGTTAGACAACACGGGGAAACACCCTCCGCGATAGGATGAACGCCAAGACACACCTTAAGCGGGAAGAGGCTCACGAGCATTCCCTTACAGGCTCTCCTTCAGACGCGCAATCAACTCCAGCGACTCTAGCGGAGTAAGATTGTTTACATCGACCTTGCGTAACGCCTTCAGCACGGGATGATCCTCGGTACCGAAGAGGGGGATCACCTCAGCACGCGGGTCGGATCGTCCCAAGCGTGAGAGGGGGGCCTCCTCCAACAGCTCGCTAAGGATGCGATCGGCTGTCTCCGTAACGCGCTTGGGGAGGCCTGCGAGACGGGCGACGTGCACGCCGTAGCTGCCCGTGGCTACGCCCGCTTCCACGCGGTGCAGGAAGACTATATCCTTTCCCAATTCCTTCACTGCCACATGACGATTGACGATCGCTGGCACCTCATCCGCAAGTCGCGTCAATTCCTGATAGTGTGTCGCAAACAGGGTCTTCGCTCCCACATGTGTCGCCAACTCGTGGGCCACCGCCCAGGCGATCGATACCCCATCAAACGTGTTCGTTCCTCGCCCCATCTCGTCGAGGATGATCAGGCTGTGTTTGGTGGCGTGCTTGAGGATCGTCGCCACCTCCAGCATCTCCATCATGAACGTGCTTATCCCCGAGATGAGCATGTCGCTCGCTCCGACGCGGGCGAAGATACGATCGATTATAGGAAGCTTCGCCTCAGTCGCGGGGACGAACGACCCGATCTGGGCCATGAGCGCAATCAGGGCATTCTGCCGTAGATAGACGGACTTGCCGGCCATGTTCGGGCCGGTAAGGATAACGAGGTCCGTGCCTTGTTCGAGGATAAGGTCGTTGGGCACGAATTCCTCTACCTGTTCAACCACCGGATGGCGCCCGCCGAGGATGGTGATCGCGTCTTTCTCCGTAAAGCGTGGCCGTGTGTAGCCGTTGTGGCGGGCAACGTACGCCAGTGACAGGAAGAAGTCGAGTTGCGAGAGCGCATCAGCGATCGACTGCAACAGCGGTATCTCGGCAGCGAGTCGCTTCAGCTCGCGCTCGAACAGCTCAATCTCCAGCGAGAGGGCGCGTTCCCTTACAAGTGATATCCGCTCTTCGTATGTCTTAAGTTCATCGGTAATGAATCGCTCGGCGTTGGCTAGTGTCTGCCTGCGAGCGTACTCCGGTGGGACTCTGTCAAGGTGCGTTTTAGTAACCTCGATGTAGTAGCCAAAGACGCGGTTGTAGCCGATTTTTAACGATGAGATACCCGTCCGCTCGCGCTCGTTGCTCTCCAGTGCAGCGATCTGCGCGCGCACGGCGCGTTCCTCGTTGCGGAGCCTGTCGAGCTCCTCATTGTATCCATCACGGATGAGGCCACCATCGCGCGCATCGACCGGTGGCTGTTCAATGAGCATGTTCCCGAAGCCCTCGCACAAGGGCGCGATCTTGTCGCTCCTGAGTGTTTCCCTAATTGCAGCGAGCGCGAGTGACCCGCCATCAACGGTGATCAGCTTATCAGCAATGAGCGGCACTTGCCTCAGGGTCTTTTGCAGCAAAAGGAGATCGAGTGGGCGCATGCGCGATGTTCCCAGCTTGCCGATAAGGCGCTCCAGGTCATGCACTTCCTTAACTAGAGTTTGCAGCTCCTCGGTCAGCATGTCATCCTGCGTGAGGGCTTCCACGGCATCCAACCGCTTCTCGATCATCGCTCGATCGGTCAGGGGTGCAAGGATCATCCGTCGGAGTCGCCGACGCCCCATGCTCGTCACGGTGTGGTCGAGCACATGGAGCAGGGTTCCCCGTTCCTGCCCTTCGCGTAGCGGTTTCACGAGTTCCAGGCTGCTGACCGTGAACGGATCGAGGTCCATATGGTCACGCAGGGAATATGCTTCCAGCGGCCTGATATGCTCCACCGCGCGCTTCTGGGTCTTCCCGACGTAGAAGAGGATCGCGCCCGCCGCTTGCAGCGCCTCCTCGCTTAGCCCTAGACCATCGCCACTGACGGGGGTCGCATCGAACGCCGTAGAAGGCAGAGGAGTAATGAGCACGGAGGGGATCGTTTTCATCGCGGATTCAGGCTCCCCTTCGGGGAGGAGAAGCTCACTCGGTGCTAAGCGACTGATCTCATCCGCCAGCTCTTCCAACTTAGGGGCGTCTGTGCACGTGAACTCGCCGGTCGATAGATCGAGAGTGGCAAGGCCACAGTGCTCCTTGCCCGGCAAGAGCGCGCAGAGGTAGTTGTTCTCCCCAGCAGTTAGTGTTTCTTCATCAATCGTCGTTCCAGGTGTCAGTACCCGCACGACCTCACGTTTCACGAGACCGGTTGCCTTACGGGGATCCTCCATCTGCTGGCAGATGGCTACCTTGTATCCGCGCTTCAGCAACCTATTCACGTATGCCTCCCCCCTGCGTATGGGCACACCTGCCATCGGGTTGCCGTTGCGCGATGTCAGAACGACATCAAGCTCGCTTGAGAGAATCTTGGCATCATCAAAGAACGTCTCGTAGAAATCGCCCAGATGAAAGAAGAGGATGGCATCAGGATGCGCCGCCTTCAACCGCAGATACTGTTCCATCATCGGAGTAGACTTTACCATAACGCTCGTAAGTATAGGATGGTCCAGCCTGCGTTGCGAGGAGAAACAGCGGACAGCGACAGGTTACGGATTATGGACCATGACAGAACCAACAAGCTAATTCATACGAAGGGCACACCACCTTCCTCGGCGTTCGAGTCAAGCATTCAGTTGGCTGCTGAAGCCCGAAAACTGGCTTCCGATCGCTGCCTAGGAACGTAATGTCTGTTACAGACCATTGCTCACACCAATGCTAGGCTTTGAAGTCTGCAGAACGAGCCGCTTACAAGGTTTGTACAACACCACTTCACATCTTGGTCCAAACCTGTTATCATGAGCTATCTGTCTAGAGATCGATAAAGGGGTGATGAGTAATGAGAATAAGTGCCCTCGTGGGTGTCGTTTGTACATTTATCCTGCTTGCCGGCTTGGTCGCCGTCGCCACGGATGATGGGTTGACCGATCACGCTCCGATCGTCATCGGTAATAACTATGAGTTTACCGCAGAGAACGGAGTCGTCGCCGGCTCGGGAAGCGTTGACGATCCCTACATCATCGCCGGCTGGATGATCGACGCCGGCTACAGCCGCTATGGAATCAGCATCCACCGCACAGATCGCTATTTCGTAATCAGCAATGTCAAGATCAGCGGTGCATCGCAGGCAGGCATCTTCCTAAGCTATGTCGAGAACGGGACGCTCAGAGACTGCGAAGTATCGGGTAACTGGATCGGGATCGCTCTTAACTTCGCTTCGTTAAACCTGATCAAGGATTGCACGGTGAGCGCTAATACTGATGGGATTCATCTCTACTTCTCGCATGACAATCAGATTCTCGGAAACGTCATGCTGAAGAACGACACCGGGATCTGGCTCGATGCATCGAATAACTCCGACATTATCGGAAACGAGATAACATCAAACCACATGGGCGCATACCTCGATCTGGGCGCGCAGGGAAACCTTCTCTACGACAACGCGTTCGTGGACAATGTTCACGATGCTCACTCGGTCGATGCCAATATGTGGGACAAGGATGGTCGAGGGAATTACTGGTCGGATTGGAAGGCGATCGATGCTGACAACAACGGTATCTGGGACTCTCCTTTTGTGATACGAAGCCAGGGAGACCAGGACAATTTTCCGCTTGTGAATCCGCCGCAAGCGCAGGGAAAGTCGAAGACAAGCACGGGCATGTAGTACACACAACTTGCTCGCCCCTGCAAGGGGCCGCTCGTTTGTCGTTAGTTTAAGGAGTGACGGTGAAGTATCTTGTTCTGGTTGTATTGATTGCTTGCTCGCCCTTATCGACGCAGGCGATGGCAACAGAATTCCCCATTGTTGGAACCCAGGCACCGGCCTTCGATCTCCCCGACCTTTCCGGTGCGCAGTATTCCCTCCACGATTACCTGGGCCGACCACTTGTTATCAATTTCTGGACAACTTGGTGTGGGGCATGCACATACGAGTTTCCTGTCCTCAAGGAGTTCAACCACCAGTACGCAGAGCAAGTGACCCTGATTACAATCTGTGCTGGAAGATCGCGGGAGGAGGCGGTCAAGGCGGTCGAAGAAAAAGGGGTCGATTTTCTTGTCCTCTACGATGACGGAGAGATCATCTCCAAAACGTACCAACCGCCACGGGCGCAGGACAAGCGCCGCATCGTCGCCTTCCCGTTCAGCGTGTTCATCGACGAAACGGGAAAGGTGGTCTATGCAAGGATAGGCACGTTCCCCGATGTCGAGAGAGTAGTTTCGCTGCTGCAAGAAGCCGGGCTGACGCTCATCACGCCCCCACTCCCCTCCTTCGATGGATCGGAGCCGATAGAGCACGGCAAGAAGGCCAAGGGCGCATGAACGAGAAAGTAGGGTTCCGCGCCCGCAAATCATCATCGTGGGAACCCAGTCATGTCGATTTCCGCAAGTAAGGAGGAAAAATGTGCGCTGAGAAGCTCTCGCAGTACCTACAGGGAGACGTGCCTTATCCACTGATGCATCTCCTCATCAAGGATATGCGCCCCGGCCAACGCATCGCTCAGTGCTTCCTCGCCAAACAGAAGACACAGCGCGTCACCCGCACCGGAGACACGTACTTGGAGATCGTTCTCGCCGATAGGTCGGGGACAATCCCCGCTCGTGCCTGGGCAGAGGCGACCCAGCGGTTCGCCTCCCAGTTCGACGAGAGTGACTTTGTCTTCGTCGAAGGACGTACTGAGACGTATCGCAATACGCTCCAGATAATCGTCGAATCGATCCGCCGTCTAGAGATCTATGAACATGAACAAGGGAAGATCAACGGCTTTGATCCCAGTCTCCTGGTGCAGGCAAGCAAGCGTGATGTAGATGAGATGTGGAGCGAGCTTACAGGTTTGATTTCAACGATTTCACCTGCCCCGCTTCGCGAATTGACTGCACTTCTCACAAGCGAGAATGAAGAGGCGCTGAAGACGTACCCCGCAGCCGTGCAGTATCACCACGCGTACCTGGGCGGACTACTAGAGCACACGCTGGAGGTAGCAAACGGGGTTTATCAATACGCAAAGACTTGCTCAGCCCTCGATCAGGGGATGGCCACGGCAGGAGGCATCCTACACGACATCGGGAAGGTGAGGGAGCTTGAGAAACCGATCGCTCCCCGTTACAGCTTCGATGGCCAACTCCTCGGCCACCTCCTCCTTGGTCGTGACATGGTGCGCGACGCGGCGAAGAGAATCTCCTGGCCCGATCCTCACATCCCTGAGCTACTAGAGCACATCATCATCTCACACCATGGCGAGCTCGAGTTCGGTGCCGCCATTGTCCCCAAGACCGCTGAAGCGATCGCCATATACTACTTCGACAATCTCTCAGCACGCCTGAACATGCTCCAAATGCACATCGAGCGGGATAGCGAGGAGGGCGATTTCACTGACTGGCATGCGCTTCTTGGGAGGAAGTTCTTCAAGGGCACCGGCACGGGAACATTGAGTGCGCAGTGACTATTCTTCGTAATCCTGCTGTTATAGGCGCGGAACACCCATGTTCAGCGCCATCTCAGCAATGTTGAACGCGTAGTCTCTCACTCGCAGGAGGCTACCGAAGATAACGGCCAAGCTAAGGGCATTCTTCCCCGCATCGGGTAGTTGCGCCTCCTCTTCCCACTTGCTTGTTAGCTCACGCTCGCTCAGAGCGTTGTTTGCACCCGCTAGATCGGGTTTCAGGAACGCCTCCACGCTCTGTGAGACAACCTCTTCCGCATTCGCATTCAGACGCTTTATACGAGAGGCCGTGTCCGCGCCGATCGGCTCACTGAGCCCATTGACAGCGCGCGAGATCCGCACGGCGTGGTCGCCGATTCGCTCGAGGACCTTCGCCACTCCGTGGTATTCGTGAAACAGGAGCCGACTCATCCCGATCTCCTGCTCGAGCAACAGGTCACGCAGCAGCAGCCCGAGCTCACGTGACATCACCCGTGTCAGACGGTCGGCCTCGATGTCTCGCTCCACAACATCGTTTGCCAAGGTAGTATCGCGGGCGAGAAAGGCGCTCACTGCATCATTCAACATCGCCTGTGTAATGGCGTAGATGCGGCGCAACGTCGCCTCCGCTGTAAAATCGCGCATGCTGACCAGACAGTGAAGCACGATGCAGTCCTGCGATTCATCCATGATCTCCAGGCCCACAAGCGATTGAGCTACCTGCCGCACTGCACTGCGCTGCTGGGGAGAGATGCGAGCAGCGTTCGTCTCGATTACGTCAAAGCCTGTTATGTAACAAGAGATGATCGCCCGCTTGATCCACACAGCGTCCTTTCCTTGCAGAGAAAGCTGCACCCGGTTCTCCGTCTTCAGGTCCTCAGGCATGAGGAGAAGACTCCCGGTCTGGTTCTCCACTACCGTCACCTCTGAACCGCGGTGAATACCAACGCCCGTCGCCCACGCCTTGGGAAGTGTCACGAAGTACGTTCCGCCACCTGTCACCTGCACTCTTCTCTTGTTCATCTCTCCTCCGTAACATCAGTATAGATCACGCACGATGTACATACAAGCTGACGCAATATGCATCTGTCTTGCCCGCAGCGGAAGACCCCCTATAATCTTGGGCATACCTAGAGAAGAGCGAAGGAGCGTTCCATGAACAGAAGCGATTATTGTACCCACCTGTCGACAGAAGACATCGGACGACAAGTAACCCTGTGCGGTTGGGTGAAGCGACGCCGTGACTTGGGAGGGCTGACGTTCGTCGATCTGCGCGACAGCTCCGGTGTGATACAGCTTTTGTTCTCCGGCGATGATCCCGCTCTCGCTGACGGGCATACCCTGAACCGTGAGGACGTGATCTGCGTCTCTGGAAGCGTGCGCGCTCGCAGCGAGGGAAACGTTAACCAAGAGATGCAAACCGGCGAGATTGAGGTCGAGGTACAGACGCTAGAGATTCTTAACCGCTCCTTGACGCCGCCGTTTCTCCTCGAGGGAGATGGATCAGACACAACAGAGGAGACCCGCCTGCGCTATCGCTATGTTGACCTGCGACGGGAGCGGATACAGAACAATCTGAGGTTACGCCACCGCATCTTCCACGGACTGCGCAACTTCTTCACGAAGAAGGGCTTCATGGAGATCGAGACCCCGTTCCTCACGAAGTCCACTCCTGAGGGCGCGCGCGACTTCCTCGTTCCCAGTCGGTTCTCGCCGGGATCGTTCTATGCTCTGCCGCAGTCGCCGCAGCTATTCAAGCAGCTATTAATGATCGGCGGGATCGATCGTTACTTCCAACTCGTCAAGTGCTTCCGAGACGAGGATCTACGCGCCGATCGCCAACCGGAATTCACGCAGCTCGACCTGGAGGTCTCCTTTCCCCGCGGCAAGGACGAGATCCTCTCCCTGCTCGAAGGGGCACTGCAGCGTACATTCCATGACGTGCTATCAGAGGACCTGCCAATACCCTTTCCGCGGATGACACACGCCGAGGCGCTTAACCGCTACGGATCGGATAAGCCGGACCTCCGTTTTGGAATGGAGATACACGACGTCTCACAGATCGTGAAGGACGCGGGCTTTCGTGTCTTCTCTGAAACTGTTGCCAGTGGAGGGAAAGTGGCCGCAATCCGTGCCGTGGGGTGTGCCCGCTACTCGCGCTCGCAGATTGATCGATTGCAGGAGGTCGCTGTGCGCGCCGGGGCGAAGGGGATGTCGTTCATCAAGGTCAAGGAGGAGGTCTCCTCTCCACTCGCTAAGTTCCTTTCCCCAGAGGCGCTCTCACGCGTCATCTCCGCCCTGGAAGCAGAACCGGGCGATCTGATCCTGATCCTGGCGGGAAAGGGGATCGAGCAGGCACTTGGCGATCTGCGCCTGGCCATTGCGCACGAAGAGAAACTGACGCACGAAGGCTGGAATTTCCTTTGGGTAACGGACTTTCCGCTGTTTGGCCTGGATGAAGAGGGCCGTTTGACGAGCGAGCATCATCCGTTCACCGCCCCACGGGCAGACGACATGCAGATCCTCGATGAAACTCCCCTCGCCGTGCGCTCTGATGCCTATGATCTAGTCCTCAATGGAGTCGAGATGGGAAGTGGGAGCATTCGTATCCATTCTCGCGAGCTACAGGAGAGAATCTTCAACATGCTCGGTATCTCGCCAGAACAGGCGGAGAAGAGGTTCGGGTTCTTTCTGCGGGCGCTCGAGTACGGAGCACCTCCCCATGGAGGCTTCGCCCTGGGAATCGATCGCTTGGTGATGTTGATGGCCGGCGCTGACTCATTGCGTGACGTGATCGCCTTTCCGAAGACGACAACCGGAACCTGTCCACTCACGGATGCTCCGATGCCGGTCGACGACGCACAGCTGGCCGAGCTGGGGCTGATGCGGAAGACCTCGTAAACTGGCTGAGACACGAGCTCCGAAGGCACGCAACTAACAGCTTGCCTTCCCCAGTTTTACCTCACCCCGCCTCTCCTATCAAGGAGGGCGAGATCAGGAAACCCTGTGGCAAGACCACAGGGAATCTCAAGTTGAAGTGGAAAAGGGGAAGGTGGATAATTCCTCAACTGGTCGTGAAATAGAGTGGATAGAACTAATCGGCAGCGGCTTCTCCTTATCGTCGTTCTTAGTGCGTTGTTCGCGGTTCTCTTCGTCCTCATCGGAGGCATGAACAGCGTTCATCCCCTCCCTGGCAAACGGCTACCAAACCCGTTCGCTGACCTCGGGGAGGTATCCGCCGGCACAAGCCCGGGTGGGCCCGCTTGGGGGGAGGACGCGGTGCGCATCTTGATTCAAGCTGTGTTTGCTCTGACCGCGGCCGTGGTTCTGTTGTTTGTCATCATCTCAAAGGAGTACCGGAAGCGGTTTGCTATCATCTTTGTTGTCCTGCTGTTGATTAT
Organism: uncultured Thermotogae bacterium; assembly: GCA_964416685.1. Taxonomy (GTDB): domain Bacteria; phylum Bipolaricaulota; class Bipolaricaulia; order UBA7950; family UBA9294; genus M55B144. The sequence goes on from CAYQFN010000014.1 coordinate 12,050, forward strand.
CCTGGGCCTGGCGCAGATACACGAAATCCCGCAGAGCGAGGGGTCACCAGAAGAACAGCAAGCGACGGGCATGGGGATCGGAGAGGCTCCACCGGTCGAGCAGGTGCACGTCGATGTTCCTCCCCCCTCTGTCTCAACCTGGCAGATCATCTTGATCGCAGTTGGATCTTCACTCGTCCTGACAGGAATTGGGCTCGCCTTTTTCCTCAAGATCTATCCCGCACTGCGGGCACGTCGCTCCGAGCGGGACGATCTCCTCAGTGAGTTAGGGAAGAGCGCAGGCCTCGCCGCCCATCGAATGATCACGGGTGACGATCCACGAGAAGCGATCCTGCGCTGCTATCAGGAGATGACGGAGATCATGAGCCGGGCGCAGCGTATCCCCAATTACTCCTACTTCACACCGCGTGAGTTCGCCACCCAATTGCGCGAGCGGGGAATGAAAGATGAACACATCGAGCGGCTGACGGGCATCTTCGAGCGCGTCCGCTACGGAGGGCGTAGCGGAGTTGGCTCTGTGGAAGAGGCGATTGCGTGTTTGCAGTCGATCCAGCGGACATATGCAGCAGAGGAGAACCCATGAGCCGCAGACTGGCGCTGTCGCTGGTCATTGTGAGCTCCGTCACGCTCATTGGCCTTGCCGCTGTCTTTGCCTTTCCACTGCGTGGCGTTTTCATCAGCGCCGTTGTCGCCCCACTCGTTCAGTCATACCAGGTGCTGCGCTGGTACATTCACCGTTTGCCGCAGCTCGCATTGTGGATTGCCTTCGTCATAGCGGGGGCGATAATCCTACTGCGCTTCCTCGTCCGCACCTTTCCTCCGCCAAAGACAGAGAAGAAGAGAAGGTACGTCCTCGTCAGCTCGCGCAGAACGAGTGAGTTAAAACGTCTGACCACACTGATCGGCCGCGCCCAGCGGCATCCCTTTGCCCGGAGGCGAATGGCGAGTGACCTTGTGTCGCTCTCCGTGCGACTGATCGCGCAGCGCGAGAGGCTCCCGCTTCGAGAAGCACGGAAGCGTTTTGAATCATTTGAGTGGTGTGATGACGACTCAGTCCCGGCTTTTTTCAACTTCCGCCGCCAGTACTACGGGGTAGGCAGGGGGAAGGTGTTTGACAAGAGACTGCACGAAGTCGTCGCATTCCTCGAACACTATCATCAGGGGGTATAGATGGATCTCAAAGAAGTTGGCGCGCAGAGTCGCGCGATCATCGCTGAAGTTGGTAAAGCCATCGTCGGCAAGGACAGCGTATTGGAGCAGGTAATGGTGGGGATCCTTGCCGGTGCACATATCCTATTCGAAGACTACCCGGGGCTGGCCAAGACGCTGATCGCTCGCAGCTTCGCTCAGGTACTGGGAATGGATTTCAAGCGAATCCAGTTCACTCCCGATCTTCTGCCGAGCGACATCACTGGCTCACACGTCTTCGACCGGGAGACGGAGGAGTTCACACTCACCGTCGGCCCGATATTTGCCAATATCGTTCTGGCTGACGAGATCAACCGTGCTACACCGAAAACACAATCAGCACTGCTCGAGGCGATGCAAGAATCGCAGGTGACAATCGATGGAGAGACTCATCCCCTGCCATCACCATTCATCGTCATCGCCACACAGAACCCGATCGAATACGAGGGGACCTTCCCATTGCCGGAGGCACAGCTCGACCGATTCATGGTCCGCCTCTCTGTAGGCTATCCTGATGTGGAGGCCGAGATGGAGATCCTGAGGCGTCGGCGGGCGAGAAAGACAGACGACATCGTCCTCTCCCCGATAGCGAGCGCCGATACACTGATGGATATGCGTGCTGCCGTGGAGGAGGTCTTCGTCGACCCGGACATTGAGAAGTACATTGTCTCCATCGTCGGCAAGACGCGCAACGACAACGACGTCTACGTGGGTGCAAGTCCCCGCGGGTCGCTGGCTCTACTGAAGCTCTCGCGAGCGCAGGCGGCCTTCGCTGGGCGCGACTATGTCCTGCCCGATGACGTCAAAATGTTCGCTGGGCCCGCGCTGTCCCATCGCCTGATTCTCAGCCCCAATCTGTGGTCGAAGCGGATCACCGCGGCTGATGTTGTGACGAAGATCCTTCGCCTCGTCCCTGTGCCTAAGGTGAGCTAACTTGTCCCCATCAGGAAAGATCGGTACCATTCTCACAATCCTCATATCGCTGACAATCGGCGGTGTTCTCGTGCGCGATGGGCGTGTGCTCGCCGCCGGGATCCCTTTTCTGTTCTATGCCGGGATCGCTCTCATCTCCTTAAGCCAAGCCAGGGCACCTCAAATCGCGATAGACAGGCGCCTCAGCGCTGATCACATAACAGAGGGACAGACGATCGACGTGACCGTCATCATCACCAACACCGGCCCGCAGATCCCGTGGCTGGGCGTTGTGGAGCGCATCCCGCGCAGGCTAGAAGTGACGGGCGGTGAGACGACGTGCTTCACCAACCTCATGCCAGGCGCGAAGATCTCCTTCTCTTACACACTGCGTGCTCCCCGCGGGCTGCACTCCCTGCCCGGAGTCGATATTACCACGTGGCAGCGGATCACTCTCACCCCGCAGCGCCAGTTCGTGCCCCACGAAACGAAGTTTCTCGCCGTGCCCATCGCTGAACCGATCGATGACATCGAGATACGGCCGGAGCGCACTCGCGCCTATGCCGGGGTCGTACGGGCAAACCGGGGAGGGAGCGGCGTGGAATTTTTCGGTTGCCACGCCTATACCACCGGAGATGACATCCGCCGGATTAACTGGCGCGCCTACGCACGCACGCGGGAGCTGATCGTTAATGAGTACGAGCAGGAGAGGATCGCCGATGTCACCGTCTTCCTCGACGCCCGTGAGCGGGCCAATCCCCGTAGCGGTAGCGAAAGGACCTTCACCTACGCCGTGCGCGCCGCCGCGAGTATGGCCAAGTATTTCATCAAACAAGGAAACAGCGTTGGATTGTTCATCTATGGCGAGTACATTGACTGGACGTTTCCGGGATACGGCAAGGACCAGATGACGCGGATTCTCGATTCCCTCGCTCGCGCTGAGACTGCGGACAAAGAGGTCTTCGACGATCTGCGCGCTGTCCCGACGCGCCTCTTTCCCCCGCGTTCTCAACTTGTGATGATAAGCGGCTCGCTTGACGAGCACGACGTCGAGGTCCTCGGCGAACTGCGCGCCCACGGTTACCGGATTATCATGATCATGCCCGATCTGTTGGGCTACGAAGTCAGTCACATCCCTGCAAGCGAGGCCCGTGATTTAGCGCTACGCATCGTCACCCTGCGCCACAAACTGATACTGGATGCTCTGGCCAGCATCGGCGTGGAGGTCGTACAGTGGGACGTTTCAGATTCGCTAGCATCCCTCCTCTCTTGGACGCTTTCCAGACGCGGAAGGAGGCTCCGATGAGACGCCTTGCCTTCGCATCGGCGATGGCGACCACTGCTATCCTTGCCCTAGCTTGCTTCCTGACAGGCATTAGCCCTCTGGGCTACGCGACGATCGTGCTCGGAGCAGTGTGGCTCCTCATCCTGTGGAAGAGCGAGAAGAGGACTGAGCTGTCAGCCCTCCTCGGCATGGAGACCGTCGTAGCCGTAGTCAGCATCCTCTACGGAGCGTCTGTCTACCTCGCGGGAATCGCGATCGTGCTCGCCATCGTGTCATGGGACTTTGCACTGACGGAAGCCTCAATTGTCCCTTTTTCCGCCACAATGACAAAGCAATTCGCAGTTCGCCATGCCATCCGGATGGGGACGATTGCTGCTATCAGTATTGCTTTTCTCGCAATAGCACCTCAGATCCACATTCATCTGGGATTCCGCACGGCGCTCGGCCTGGGTTTGGGAGCGTTCATGCTCTTAGCCATCCTACTGAAACTAGTGAACAGGCGCGGCAAGCGTAAGACAGGACGTCGCTCTGGAAGTATCGATAGACTATTGAGCCTGAAGGATGCGATGAAAGAAGAGACGGACGATCGTAGCGATCGCCCGTCGTGATTCTTTGGTGCGCTTATCTCTTGATAGAGAGGTCGCCACAGATCGATACCTTCACCCGCTCTGGCGCATAGCCGCTGATCGTCCCCGTCAATTGGGGAGATCCTGTCCCGGTGGACGGGTAAAGACGATAGGAAACCGTCCACGTTTCACCGGCTTCGATCGGGTTCATCCAGAGGATCTGCAATTTCTGTCCTTCTTTCTTCGTTATGGTATTAGCGGCATCGAGGATCTCCCACTGCCAACCGATGGGCAGCTTCTCCTCCAGACCAACAGCACTAACGCCGGCGTAGGCACTGACGGTGATCTCCACCAGCACCGATCCACTAGCATCCGGTGTGACCTTGCGTACAGCAAAGAGAGGAGTCTCTCCTACAACGATTCCCTTGCGACACGTGGCGTAACGACCGCCGCCTTCATCAACTCTCAGACTTACAACAACAAACCCGGCCTCGGGAAACGCATGTTCAATAGAGATATCAGATGTTGAAACATCGTACACCCCGTCTCCATCGAAATCCCAATCGTAGCTTACAGCATCGTGGGAAAGACAGGTTTGACATGCTGTGAAGCTGGTGTCTTCTCCCACCGCTGGGTTATACGTCGCCGGGGAATAGTCCGCCGTTCCGGCAAGAGCGACTAGCCCAAACGTGGCTAGAATCGTCGCACCGACGAGGAGCTCTTTTAGCCTGTAATTCATTCCCCCTCCTTAATCACACATTAAAGATCGACGCAGACCCGCCCCTAAGGGAGCGGATCGTGCACCGATGTATCGGTCAACCAATAGGCAATCAGATCACGAATGTCATCGAGAGTGACCACCTTGTTACCTGTATAGACAACGGGATCGCCGCTGAGCCACAACGACACTGCGTACTGAATTTGCTCAAACGAGATCTGTTCTGGCAGGCAAAGATTAATCTTCCCCGCATCAGTGTCCCATCGCGAGATGACGACCCCAATCGGCAGTGTCGGAACAAGAGCAACCTTGTCCTCACCGAGGACCATTCGTGACAACCGCGGCGAGGAGCTCTTAACGATCCCGCCGATCGCGGCCTTCACCGGCTCAGTGCAGGTAGCGGGGGCAGTGAGCGTGTACTCGATCGTTCGTGTGTCCCCGTCCACCAGCGTCTCCATGAACAACCAGTCCATGGTATCCTTGCGGAAGGTCGCACTCGCGTTGCTCCCCTCGGCAAACGTCCAGCCAGTGGGGATGTCTTCGTGCAGCGTCAACCCGTGCACTTCCGTGTTCGCAGTGATCGTTATTGTCACTTTGACCGTTCCGCCTGTGATCGTCTCATCGTCAGGAAGACAAGTGTCAATCTGTCTAACTGCACTCACACTGGGAAGTACCGTCAAGGTCTTGGAGACTTCTGCGCTTGCCCCCTCATCATCCGTCACCTTGAGGGTAACCGTCACCTCGCCCACCTCGGCGAACGTGTGCTCTACATCCGATGATGCACCGTCGACATCGAATACTCCATCACCATCGAAGTCCCAAGCATAAGAGACGATGAGTCCATCCACATCGTAGGCGCCACTGGCATCGAATAATGTAGAAACTGCGACACGCGGATCAGCGGGACTTGCCTTAAACATCGCCGTCGGAGCTGCGTCTGCAACCGTGATCCCTTGCGTAGCCGCAGGTGACGTATTGCCATCATCGTCCGTGACAACGAGAGAGACGGTGTACATGCCGCTGTGCGAGTAGCTGTGCTGCGGGTCCTGGACATCGCTTTCCGCGCCATCGCCGAAGTCCCACGCCCACGCAACAACTTGACCGTCAGTGTCTGTTGAACGATCTTTGAACACAATCGTGTCCGTAGTGCTCACGCTCGCCGGGGTATAAGAAAACCCAGCGACTGGCGGAGCCGGCGGCGCGGGAGGGATGATCGCCGAGAGTGAGTTGTTGGGAATCGCTAGTGTGTTCGTCACCCCACGGAAGCTCACGTAGGAAATCGTCGAGCCTGCGTCCGTTGAAAGCGCACCCTTATAGAGCGCTTGAATGGTGATAGCGGCATTCCAGTCCGCACCGAGACCGATCGTTCCGACACTGAAGGTGAGAGTCGTCGTCCCATCAGGGTTTGAGACCACACGCGTGGGGGACGGGGTCGCCTCAACGTAACGAATATTACTGGGGAGGACTTTCTTCACCACCACTTCTTTACCGGCGGCGTTTACCGTCAGCAGGTCATCTATCCTGGCAATCGTAGAACTGGTTATGCGCTTGAAGAAGAGGCCATCGCTCTTGGCGGCAAACTCCTCGAGCAGGTTACTGTCGATCAGGTATCCGACTCCAACGGAGATGATCTTGATCCCCGCCTCACCTGCCACATCGCCCTCGCCACTTGGATCGCGCCCGGCGTTACTCTGCCCATCGGTCAGAAGAACCTCAACCAGAATCGCATCCGTCCG
>CAYQFN010000015.1:0-12422 GCA_964416685.1 uncultured Thermotogae bacterium
GGGCAGCTACCGCGCGCACGAAATCCGCCTGCATCAGCGGCTCCCCTCCGGAGAAGGTCACTCCTCCGCCCGATTCCTCATAAAAGAGCGTATCCTTAGCTACCTCCGAGACGACCTGCCCGACGCTCATCTGCCGCCCGGCAAGCTCACGCGCCCCGTTTGGGCATACGGGGACACAATCGCCGCACCCGATGCAGAGGGATTGATCGAGCTGCAAGCGATCATCTACGATCTCGAGTGCGCCCTGCTTGCAGGCAGACACGCATGCTTCGCACAGGGTGCAGCGCTCCTCGTAGTAGAGGATCTCCGGCCGCGCGCGCTGGCTCTCTGGATTGTGGCACCATTCACAGGAGAGGGGACAACCTTTTAGAAAGACTGTCGTGCGTATCCCCGGGCCGTCGTGGATCGCGTAGCGCTTTATGTCGAGGATCGTGCCAGTTTGATCTTGTGAGTTCACTCTTTCCCCTACTGGGCTTCTGCTTGCAGGGTGGCGCTCCAGTCGAAATTGTAGGCAGCACCGTCGTTAGTCTGCGTCCCCGTGCCGCTCAGCACATTTCCGTCACGCTTCCCCTCCAAGTCGACTGTTACGTTCACGGGCGGAGTGATAACGTCCATCTTCCCAGCAGCGTGAATGATGAAGGTGCCGTTTCCCGCGGTTCCATCGGTAATCAAAACCGAGAACGGCTTCGATCCTGGCCCCATCAGCCCTATCTCGCCCGTGATCTGGGTTTCCTTCTCCTGTTGAACGAGCGTGAGTGTAATCGGCGTTGTAAAAGTCCTTGCTGGCCCGCTTGTCCAGGTGATAGAACCATTCCATGTGCCAGCGACATTGACAAGATTAGGGCCGAAACAACCACTCAGACCAAGAATCGCGGCTAGCATTGCAACCACAATAGTTAAGCTTCTCCATCTACTCATGATTGATCCCTCCTCAGCACGTGATTCTAACAGGTTATCGCTCCCTTTTGAAACCAGATGCGGGCGGTATTGGGCGATGACATCCAAGAGATCCATCACACGCCCGCTCCTACAAGGTGCGAGGATTACTCTTCTCATTCCGCGTTCCGAAATACAGGTTCGGCATCTCACGTGATGAGATTTCGCCTCAGCCTGGAAGGCTATCACAAGCAGAAACGGATGGTGTATGTCTAAAACCATCTGTTACCAGGTATATTATGAGTGTAGGTCATTGACAAGTGAACCGAGAGAGCAAAAAAAGAGAACGCCGAGGAGGTAGGGCGAGTGACTTGCCGCTCCCCTCTTGGCACAACAAAGCTGTAAAGCTTGCAGCGGATGGTCCGCTACAAGAGAAGAAATATCCTCAAGAGAAGCATCTACTAAGAGCAAACCTCTCGAAAGGGGGGGACGCAAAGCTACGGACCTTATGGACAACGCTCGCAAAGAGCATTGTGTAAAGGGCAAACCGGGAGTGATCCCGGGACGCAAAGCCACGGACCTTTCAAGTTCATAGAGAGCCTTGAAAGGCTGCCGGGTTGCCGCAAGCAGTCTAATGGTGGCCGAGTTGCTAGATGCACTCAGATAAACCACTGGGAGGTGTTTTTAATGAGGATTAATAAGTTTATGGTAGGCCTGTTGGTGTTGAGTTTAGTGGGTGCGATGATCGGATTAGCCGGTTTTGCTAAGCCGGGGAAACCATTGCCGCTGGGCCCGTACAACCCATCACCGGAGATATCTAACAGTGTTATTGACAAGGTTTCCTGGACTGTTCAGGGATTCATCGAGCTGACAATAGATGACAGCTCGTTCGACTTCGGCGAGATCGCTGCCGGTGTTGACTCTGTGAACGTAGAAGAAGCCAATACGCTGAGGGTGTTCAGCAACACCGAGTGGACACTGAGTTACGCGATCACCGGAACTGGTAATGATCACCTGGAAGTCTTGCTCTCAGATAAAGCAGGAAAGGGGAATGACGAGGTGCAGGTGGGCTACAGCTTGAACAACCTTCGATCGATGGACCCCGGTAGCTATACGGCAACGGTCACCTATACCGTCACCGCTAAGTAGGCCTGAGGAAAGCTTCGGGGCCAAGCGAACGCCCCGGAGCTTTCCTTTGTCTAATAGCTCAGTGCGCGTCGCGGTGGACCGCTCTTCGACTATCCTGTTGAAGATGTGATCCGATATATGCCTTGAGCGCTAACGCCAGCATATGTCTAAAACCACCCGATCCAAGGTATATTCTAAGTGTAGATCATTGACAAGTGAACCGAGATAAGAATGGGAGCCTGTGAGGTTGGGCAAGCTGAACGCCTGCTGACCTCCAGGTATAGCAAAGATCAAGAGATTGCAGCGGATTGGCCGCTGCAACAACGAAATCCTCAACGAGGCATCTATAAAAGGCAACTCGTTCGAAAGAATGAGACGCAAAGCTACGGACCTTCCAGGCAATGCTCGCACGCGAGCTTGCGCAAGGGCAAACCGGGAGCGATCTCGGGACGCAAAGCCACGGGGCTTCTAAGTTCATAGAATTCCTTGGGTTCATTGAGTTGAACGCAAAGAACGTCAGGACTTGGAAGGCAGCCGGGCTGCCGCAGCCTGATGGTGGCCGAGCCACTAGATGTGCTCAGACAAACCATTAGGAGGTGCTTTCGATGAGGATTAACAAGTTTGTGGTAGGTCTGTTGGTACTGGGCTTGGCAGTGGGTATCGTAGGAATGATCGGTTTGGCAACACCTGGGCATGGACCAGTCCCAGTCCCGTTCCCGGGCAATAATGCTTCGGATACCGCGACTGACAGTGTTTCCTGGACGATCCAGGGTTTCATCGAACTCACGATCGACCAAAGCACGTTCGACTTCGGTCTAATCAAGGCTGGTGTCGACTCGGTGAGTGAGGATAAGGCGAACACTCTCCATGTGTTCAGCAACACTGCTTGGACGCTTTCCTTCTCCGTAAGTGGAACAGGGAGCGATCACCTGGGTGTCGCGCTCTCATCCGACGAAGGTAAAGGCAACGACGACATAATCGTCGGCTATAGCCTGAAGGACCTTCGTACGATGGATCCTGGCACATACAAGGCAACGGTTACCTACACTGTAGCTGCCAAGTAAACTCAAAAGGGGCGTAAGGGGTCGATGAACTCTCATCGGCCCCTTAACGGCTCATTCTCGGTTCACAAGAGTCACATGCGCTGGAACAAACATGACACCCGTCTTCCTGTGGTCGATTCCTCTAGCTGCATCGTCCGAATTCCTTTACGTCCTACGCCCCGCTCGGTCAAGGGAGACTGCTTCACTGCCAGAATGCTGTTCCTTTGCGGTATACTCTTGTTGATAAGTGATGCTGCTCTTGCTGCAGTCGTGCGTGCACGTGAGGGCAGCCTGGTATGGGCGTTGGTGGATGGCAGGAGGATGATGACGAGGAAGGTCACCGATCAGGGACGCGGGAGGCGATAGGGTGCTGATGAGGATGCCAGCCCGATTCATTGCAACTAGGCTCGCCGCTTGTCTAGGCGCGGTGATTCTCGTAGTCTGCCTCGTACAGATCGCCGGAGAGTGCGTAGCTATATCAAGGAGCGTTCTGTACTTTGATTCTCAACCCGGGGGGACGCAAGAAGCCTTGTTCACGATAGAGAACAATGAAAGCCAGAGGCTTGTAGTGAGAATTCGTCTCGTCGATTGGGATGACACCCCCGATGGGAGAACGTTGCTTCTTCCAACGGACACTGTCGCGCGTTCTTGCGCCACTTGGATAGCATACACCCCGCAGATATTTGAGCTTCTCCCCGGGCAGAAGCAAGAGGTACACGTGACGATGAGCGTCCCTGCTTCTACCGTCGGCACATACTGGGCCGCTTTTCTGGTGGACACCCCCACAGATCCAACGACAGCCGAGCCAGGGGGCATCCGCGCCAAGACACAGTTCTTGATTAAGATCTACCAGGCGTCGCTTCCCGCAGCGACCAGTGGCAAAATCAAGAGAGTAGTTGTCGATGGATTGAATCCGCTTGGGGTGACGGTCGAGTTTACGAACACCGGGGAGACCCGCATGCAGGGCGTCAGCGCGACGGCCACGCTGCAGGATCGAACCGGTCGTACACTGGGTGACCTCTCATGCGCCCCGTTTTCAGTGCTCCCCGGTCACACGATCGATATTACGATGTCCAGCTCCCTCTACATGCAAATCCCTGGCGTCTATCTTGTGACCGCAGTTGTGGACTACGGTGCGGACTTCCTCGTGGCGGGCCAGGTTGCTCTCCAGATCAAGCCCCTGTCGCTCTCCCCAATCGGACCGAGTGCGAACACTCCGAGCGACCTAGACAGGGACGGGCTCTATGAGGACGTGGATGGCGATGGAACTCTTACACAGGCCGATGGGGACCTGCTTGCGAGCAATCTTGATGACATATGTATAACACGAAATGCGCGCGCCTTTGACTACAACAATGACGGTAAGATCACGCAGGACGATGTGGACCTGCTGCAAAGCATGATCTACCGACAAACACGGACTTCCGGCGACTGAACCTGCGCTTCACGACTCTGTCGCTAACCAACCTCATCTTCGTGGTGAGGGCGTACCTGGCGTAGCACTTCTTCCAATTCCGGTGTTTCCTGGCCACTCCAACCGATGGCGTTGACGGTGATGGTGAATGAAAGGCCTGTCTCTGCCTTGAGATCAGCAACCTGGTTATTCAGGCGCTCCGCTGCTATCTGCGCACCAGAAAGCGGCGTCTCTGGGAGAAGGCCGACAAAGCGCTGGTCGCTGACGCGAAACAGCGGATCGACTGACCGGAGTTTTCCCATCAGGAAATTCGCCGTCGATAGGAGGAGCCTCTGCTTGTCGCTCTCGCTCAGCCCATCGATCCCACCTATCTCGATGAGGAGGATCGATGTTGGATGGCCATAGCGTCGCCCTTTCTTCATCTCTTGGTCGAGCAATCGCTCGAAATACGAGAACGTGTAGGTTCCGGTCGCTTCATCCAGGATGATCATCTCACGCAGCGCGTGCTCGCGCGATCCGATCACCTTGATCATCAGGTTAAACACGTCGATGAACCGAGCGACTTCATCACGAACCCTGATCCCGCTCCGCCTGGCCGGTCCCGATGATACCTGCACATCATACTTCCGCTGCGAGACGCTCTCGGCCGCCGCGGCTAATCGAAGGATTGGCCGCGTGACGATCGCGTGCAGGATGCCGTACAAGAGCATCCCCAGAATAAGAAAGCCAACGACGGATGCGATTCCCAGTTGCCAGGAGAGCTTGGAAGTGTATCTTTGTTGCTGTGCAAGGGACATACCTATCGAGACGATCCCCATCAGATCCGCGTCCCTGAACAGCGGGTAGTCGGCACGCAGGTACTCGTCCTTGCCAACACGGACCCGCGATACCTGCACGTCGCGCAGCGCGAGAAAGCTGGCTTGTTCGGCTTCGGACAAGATCTCTCCAACGACAGACGGATCGGTGCTCGCTACCACACGCAACCCCCTGCCCGTCATGCCACTAACGGTGATCCAGACGATGGAGTCGTAGCGTTTCATCAGCGCATCGATGTCCGCCTCAAGCTCGTCTGAATAATACAGGATGTAGGCCTTCTCCTGCAGCGACTTGGAGACTACGCTGGCTACGCTCCGTGCACGCTGCTCGTAGATCCCGGCGATGGTTGTGTGTAGTGTGGTAAAAGATAACCAGGCGAGGACGCCAATAACCAAGAGGGTAATAGCGAACACCGGCACAAGGATCTTGACCCGCAGGGAGGAGCGGTAGTAGGTGTTCGACACAAGAGCACTCAACCCCCTATGCAGACAATCGTTTACATGTCCGAAGAATGTGCGTTTCCCTTCCTTTTTATCGCCCGCCTTCTGCAATCCCACTCCGATCCCCTCCTATTGCTCAATCAGTCCGTGTTGCAACATAAATTCGCGCGCTACCTGTCCTGGATCGCTGTGTAGCAACCTCACCCTGCTCACCAGAGAATGAACGTTATCCGTTGTAAGGAGAGGCCGCAGCCGTTCTTCCACTGTGGTGACTTCGGGGCAAGCGTCGATCATCCCCTGTGGCGAGAAGAAGGCTGTGTGCGACACGGGCAATACTCCCTGATCATCATCCAAGGCCGCAAATCCCATCATCGTTACCGTCTCTTCAACGCCGTGAACGATCCCTGCGTTTGCTGTGCCCAGTTTGAGCTCGGTCTCTGTCTCATCGACTCCATCCGTCCAGACGACATCCTCCTCTGTGAGAGGCAGTCCGTATGCTGATACAAGCGCTTGAACCTGTTCCTGCGGGATCGTCTTCTGAACCGCGAGGGTCAGCGTTGTGCCCCCGGCGGTGAGATACGCCGCCAGATCGGAGATACTGTTGCCAGGAAGGCTCTCGGCGATTTCTGGAGAGACGACGAGCGTCAGCGCGCTTTCAATTGCCAGTGGAGGGGACATGGCGATTCCTCTGTTGGACATATCTTCCGCATTCGTAAGAGCTGGGTCGGCCAAGGCGAGATCGATGTCACCCGCAATGAGCGCCTCCTTAACCATCTGTGCATCCCCCAGGCCGATCAGGTCGATGACCTTGATCCCCTCAGCCAAGAGCGCAATCCGCAGCAAGTGAGCGATGACTATCTGATTGAGCGAATCCGTTGTACCGAGTGCGACCGTCCCTTTCCATCCGGAACTGGGAAGGACAACTCTGCCGGCAACGCGTCCAGGCTTTCCTCTCGAGCCTTCATCCCAGTAGTTACCCATTGCGTAGATGGTCTTGTCGCTTAAATTGGATATGTCGTAGTCTACATTATGCGAAAACGTATTCTTGGAGATGAAGAGGGAGAACCCCCGGTCGCCGGTGAGGAGATCGGCATTCGTGCCCCGCAGGATCGTATCCTGCTTTCCCAGCTTGGAAGCGATTTCGATGCCGACCGCATTGCTGCTGATGTAGTTTCCCTCGATCCTCGTCCCGATGCCCGATTGAAACAGCCTCACCGCGATTTCGCTGCCATTGACACGGTTGTCCGTGATCGTGCTCTGTGAGGAGGCCGCGACCAGAAGGCCTGTGTGGTTCCTCTCGATGACGTTATCCTGGAGAAGATTCTGATTGGCGTGATTCAAGAGAGAGAACCCTTCAGCGGAGCTTTCGGTAACGCTGTTGCGCAGCAACTGGTTCTTGGTTGATCCGATCAAGGTGAGCCCGTAGGCGCTTTTCGCGATGGTATTATCCAGGAACAGGTTCTGCGATCCCTCTGAGAAGGCAACCCCCGCCAGCACATTCCCAGAAAGGGCGTTGCGTAGGATTCTGTTTGCCACTCCTTCGAGGCCTTGAATGCCAATTGCGTTACGGTCAAATCTGTTGCCAAGGGCCAGGTTTGCCTTGGCCCCCTCGAGGGTGAGCGCCGTGCCCGCGCAACCGACGACGGAGTTGTTAGTAACCGAGTTATCCTTGCTCTCGGAGAGAGAGATCCCATCCTTGAGGCCGTCTGTAATGCTATTGGCGAATATGCTATTCTGCTGTGATTTGTAGAGGGAAATTGCGCACTTGAGGCTGTTTCGTATCCGGTTGTTGTGCACCCTATTCTTGGCAGCGCTATTCAGCAGAACGCCTATCGCACAGTCAGTGAATGTGCTTGTTGCAACTGTGTTTGAAGAAGAACTGAGTATCTCTACTCCGCTCTTACTACAATTATCTTCGACAAGGGACGCGATCCGGTTCTCGTCTGAGTGATCCTCGATGGATATCCCGACCCGTGCTTCCGTCACGGTGGCATCGTCAATCGTGTTCGACCAGGAATTGGAGAGCCTTATGCCGACTTCCGTAACCGCGCTGATCCGTATCTGTCGTAACGCGTTGCGGTTGGCTGACGTCATTTCGATCCCCGTATTGGCATTCCTTACGGTGATGGATGTCATCACGTTCCCATCGGAGTCGTTCACCTGAACCCCGATCCGCGCCCCCTCGATTACGAGGTCATCGAGCTCGGCACTGGTGGTTCCTTCCAGGCGCACGCCGATGCCGCTCGACATGATCTTGAATCCGCGCAGCGTAACCCCGTGCTTGCCAATTGTGACCCCCACCGCACTGTCCTTGCAGTCGATCACGGCCTCCCCGCCCATAGCGAGAATGCGTATCTCGGGTGTCTGGACGACGAGCGGTCCCTGGTACGGTCCGCCACCGGCCTGTACGATGATCGTCGTCCCGGGCGAGGCGTGTTCTAAGGCTGACTGTATCGTAGCGTAATCGCGAGGTACGACGATCGCTCCGGCCGGAACGCGCTCGGCAATGAAGAAGAACCAGACAAGGGTGCACGCCACAAGGAGGGCCGCTGCTCCAGCCCCCCAGATATAGCCACGCTTGCGAGAAAACCTTCTTGCCATTATGTTTGCATCATAGCCTTTGGAGAGGAGAAAGTGAAGCCTCCCTGCCGCCGTTCCAAAAGGCGCAACAAAGAGACCGGTGCACAAGCAAGCCTATTTCACATAACGCTAGATCCGAGGAGTTGATATGCCTCTACTTAGGCATGATCGTGTATACAACCTCTAAACCGTAGTCTCCTGGATGGTAGTCGCTTTCAAGTAAGATGCGGTGATCGACGCCAACGTCGAAGCTGCCGCGATTCCCACTGGCTAGTATCTGCGGAATGCTACTGAGCGAGAAGTAGCTGCCCCCATGCTCGCGCAACTGGAAATCCGAAATCGGCTTAGTGAATAGCGCGTCGTCACTCTGTCCCATATCGCTGCTCTCGGTCCATACCTGTACCTTCCATGGGATGTTGCTGTTCACAGTCAAGTCGAGCGAATTCATCTCCTCCATGTAGCCACGCTGAAGATCGAGCGCATCGGGCTGAGGCATGACGTAGTCCGCGGTAACTGATGACCCGTGCTCGGCAGAGCCGGCGATCCGCAGCTCCTGAAACGGGAGAACAGTCCAGCTCAGATGCACAGTCACCGACTGCTGATCGGCGAGCACCAGGCCCACTAGAGATGTGACAACCATAGCAACAACAATCACGATCAGTGCACGCCTGTGTCCTTTCACCCACGATTTCTTCTGCATCTTCATCCCCCCTGTACCAGAATCCTTCTCTCACGAGTCCAATAGTACCTTTCCGATTCCTCTGCAGAGATCGATTTCCTCATCAAGTTTTTCACACCTTGATTATACCTTGCAGCGATACAAAATAGACATGCGCGAGGACATGTACCTGCGCATGGCTGCAATCATGCGCCGAAACGTCGGTCCCTGTCAGGTATTCCCATTTCGGTGATACGCGCTCTCCTGAGGAGAGTTTCCCGATCTTGCCGCTGCCAAAGCAGCAAGGTATGGAGCAATCGTGTTCTTCTCCATCAATTGGGTTGACATCCGCTGCGTCAGGAGTATAATATGATGGTCAATAGGTTGTTGTAAGTCATAAGCCATGGAGGTGATAGTAGCACAGAGGTCGGATATAGTAGTGATTGAAGTTTATTGCCTCTCAACAGCATTAAAGGGCAAACCGCACGAAAGGGCGGGGCGCAAAGCTACGGCCTATACGGGTACGAACGAAAAGGCAAACCGGGAGTGATCCCAGGGCGCAAAGCCATGAGTCTTTCGAGTTTAGAGGGTTCGTTGGGTTCTTAGGGTTCATTGAATTAGAAAGCAACGGACGTTGAAACTGCGGAAAGATTGTCAGGCTGCCGTGGCGGACCTAATGGTGGCAGAGCTGCAAGATGCTCGTGAAACAAGACCATTAGGAGGTGCTTAACATGAAGAGGCTTTTTGTATCGATTTTAACGGTAGTAGTAGCGATGAGTCTAGGTGTAGCAGTTTGGGCGGCCAATCCACAGAATGTGCAGGTGGATTGGCAGACGACCAGCTGGATCATATTGTATGTGCCATTTTCCGATCTCCAGGTAAAGCTGGGAACGGTCGATGGTAGCCAGTATGATCCGGCAACCGGTGAATGGAAACCGATCACCGATGGGCTTGATCACAGCGCATACGTGATCACCAACTCTGCGGATGGATTCACTCTATCCGTCTCGGCGGTCAATGAAACTGGATACAACTCTGCCGACCTTTCTCGTTTTCAGATTAAAGGCGGCGGTTTGACTGATTGGACCGGCAATCTCGACGATACTGTGATCCTAAGCGGCTCAACCTATGGCATCGGAAGAGCCACTGATATCAATTATCGGTATGTTCCGAGCTGGGACGACGCGGCGGGCGACTACCGTGTAATCGTTACCTACACTGCGACCGCAGAGTAGCACAGAACTGGCTGGGGCGACCCCTGGGGGTCGCTCCAACATCTATCATGCGCGAGCGAACGGCGTTTCTCCTCTTTCTCATTCTCTTCTTGGTAGGCTTCGACTCGCTATGGGCGACGACTTGCAATAGCTGATGGTGAGATGAGACCTGCCTTACAGTCCACTCCGATCTCGATCTAGGGGTGATCGATTCCTCCTCGTATTGTGGAGCTACACCGGATGGCGGCGGTGCGTTCCAGCCCCTTGTCCTATTGGACAACGCTGTCGATGTTGTCCGCAATGGCTGGTTCAACCTAAGTTGGATCCTAGAAGTGAGGGTATCATCCGCTTCGGGGATCGATCCTTCTCGCTTGTACTGGCGGCGAAGCGACACAGCGGGAGACTACCTGCCCTTCTCCGGATTTGGGGACTGGATGGAAGTCGCAGCAGGACGTGGTGCTACAGAGACAACGTCACTTCTTATCGACTACGAGTACCTACCCGCTACCACCGATCCCCCGGGCGACTATGCAATTATCCTCAACTACCGGGTGACCGTCTCATGGGGTTCATACCAGTTATACGCCGTATACCAGGATGTCACGTTGTATCTGCATGTGGAAGAGTGGATAGTGATTGCGCTGCACAGCTCGATCGATCTTGGGACTATTGATGGATCAGGTTACGTGATGGGAAGTGGCCTTCCACCGTGCGATGCCCTCGGTAACGGTGTATTCATCGTCAGTAATTCGCCGACAGGATGGGACATATCGCTGCAGGCGGGATCGATAGCGACACCGCCCTGCTACAGCTCTGACCTGCTATCGGTCTTCTTCTGGGAGATCGACAACTCTGGGTTCCATCCGGCAAGCGCGCTGGCGATACAACCGGTCATTGTCGCTTCAAGCAACAGTCCGGGGATGGCTCAACACAGTCTTGGGTACCGTTACACTCCAACTACTGCTGAGTGTGGAGGAGACTACTCTATCACTCTGATCTACACAGCTACCGCCCGCTGATTGGGTTGCATTATCACCCCGAGATCAAGCAGAATAGCGGTAAGGAGGGAGCAAATGAGGCGAGTAAGCATCATCCTGTTTGTCGCGGCAGCTCTGTTAGGCATGAGCATCAGTTCCTTTGCTCTGCAGATCACACAGATCGAGTTTGATCTCCACCTGTCGCCCGGAGCAAGCAATACATACACGTTCGAAGTGATCAACAACGAAAGCGCCCCGCAGGACGTTACCGTATATATCGGCGATTGGACGCGCACAAGTGACGGGGACAACGATTTTCTAGTCCTGGACAGCGCTCGCTGGCTCTTCTCACGCGCCTTTTCCGCGGGTGATGAGCTCGACATCAGATACCGTGTTCTCATCCCCACGGACAGTATCACTGTCAATGGGACTTACGCCTGCGGAAGCCCATCGGGGCAGGGGCAAGTGGTGGGCGAGGGGCATCTCTCCTCAGGAAGCAAAAAGACTCACAGTGAACCGACCGAAGGGCTTGTGGCTGTTACCCGCACCGTCATCTCCTCAGATGCGGAGGGCATGGCCACTGTGAACCTGCACGTGCGCGCATTGCAGGACTTCAGCGGTATGCGCATTGATGAAGTATTCTCATCGCACGTTGACATCGAGTCGATCGACGATGGAGGGGGAGAATTCAGCAGCGTTTCCCGTTCCTGCGGTGATTGGATCACCGCTTCCCCGCAGGCGTTCAGGATTGAACCTGGAGCTAAACAGCCGGTCAGCTTTCGCATTGCTGTCCCAGATGGTCGGGTATCTGGTACGTATTGGGCGATGATCTTCGTGCAGGGGGCTCCTCGCCCGCAGCAGCGCGAGGGAGCAACCGTTCTTGCCATCGAGCGATTTGGTGTCAAGATCTACGAGACGATCCCCGGGTCGGAAGATCTCTTAGGTGAAGTGAAGAGCGTGCGCAAGGTCGGTGACGATCCATTGACGTTCAAAATTACATTCGCCAACACCGGCAACGTTCAGCTACGGCCAACTGGGACAATCAACGTCATCAGCCAGAACGGAGACAGTGTGAGAAGCATAGCAATAGATGAATTCCCGCTTCTGCCGGGAAGGGAGCGTGTCCTAACCGTGGCGGACAACTCCGAATCACCGTTACCGGCGGGGATCTACCGTGCACTTGTTACAATTGACTATGGAGGGGACAACCTGGCCGGAGGGACGCGCGACTTCAGGCTGCGCTGAGAGAGTGAGTCATTGAGCACCCCTGTGGAGG
>CAYQFN010000015.1:12522-18360 GCA_964416685.1 uncultured Thermotogae bacterium
GCAAACATGCCTCTGCGCGAGATAGCTTTTCATTCCATATTCGTTCCAAAAGCGCAACGTAGCAGACAAGCTGCTACAAGAATACAACGCGTCATGTCTGTCAGAACACGGCAACAGACAGGCCTTCGCGTGAGACCGCATTTCCGTTCGACGTTCCAATCACCGACCTCCGTTTTGCGTTGACCAAAAAAACGGCCCCCAATGACACTGAGGGCCGCTGATCAAGTTTGCAGTCTTTTACGGCTCACCAGGCCATGGCCCGACGACGCCCTTCACTGCCCACTCCAGGGAGACAAGGGAATCAACCGACAGCCACATCCCCTCGGGCACTTGTAGGTTCCCCTTACGGTCGTAGATCGGCCCCTGAAATGGGTCGAAGCTGATCCCAGGATTACCCATCTGATCCAAGCGAGTCTCGATTAGATCGTATACGCTAATCTTCCCGAATACTGGGTGGTCGATCACGACTGCCTTTAGTTTGTCCGCATAGACGGGGTTGATCGCCATTCCGGGCTCGGCGGCCATCTCAACACTGCCCTGGCTGAGGAGCCACCAGTAGTCGACATTCTGCAGGTTATGCGCGGTGTAAGTTCCATCGTAGATCTTCTGAAGGAAGTCCGCGTAGATCTTCTCCCAATGGACCATCTCTCCCGAAATTACGTAATCAGGAGCAAACTTGTACATTGGGGAATAGTGGGCAAAACTTGTGAATCCACTCTCAGCCGCTACCTGCACGACGGTCGGCGAGTCCTCAGTGAACGCGAAGACATCACAGCCATCCGCAATCAGAGCCTCGGTCGCTTCCTTTGCTGCGGCAGGGTTGAACCATTCGTTGATCCAACGTACATCCACCGCCGCTTCCGGATTGACCTCCTGCACACCGATGGCGAAAGCGTTGATATGTCGCTTCACCTCAGGAATCGGGACAGCTCCCACATATCCTATCTTGTTCGTTTTCGTAAGGGCTCCAGCGGCAAGGCCGTTCAGGTAGTACACCTGGTAGAAGTCTGCCATATACGTCGCCGAATTCGGAGCCCGCTTGAACCCAGAGTTGTGGGCGAATATCACGTCCGGATACTTCTTCGCAGCGGCGATCGTCGCGTCCATGAAGTCAAAACTGGTGGTGAAGATGACGTTGCAGTGTTCGTCGTTCACCAGCTTGTCGACCGTTGAGAGAACGTCCCCCGTGCCTACGCTTTCCACATACACCGTGCTCAGCCACGGAAACTCGTCTATCAAGATCTCTCGTGCCACATCATGGGCGTGGCTCCATCCGTAATCACCTATCGGCCCAATGTAAATGAATCCCGCCTTGATCGGGTTGCCGGGAACGTATTCCGCAGCTATCGCCGTTCCAACAAGCCCACCAACTAGCACCATCATCAATACTGCCACTAAAGCAATTCTCTTGTGCATGTCTCCCTCCTTTCTGTATGGTATGTTGATGTATTGAGCAAACTGTCAGTATATTACCACCTCCTTTTGTTACTCCTCGCCACGCGTGTAGGGGACGGAGAGAGCACCCGGTGCACCCATCCGTTTCTGCAGTGTACCACGCGACACGAAGATGAGAATAATGATCGCGAAGACATACGGCATCGCCTTGAGAAGCTCGGGTGACACCCAGGCCTGCAAGCGGTAGGAGAGGTGATACAGGGCTGCGAACAGGTAGGAACCCAGCAATCCGTAAAGTGGATTCCAAAAGGCAAAGATGGTAAGGGCGATGACGATCCAGCCCATACCGCCGGTCATCCCCTCTGCCCAGGCGGGTCTGTATCCCAATGATAGGTATGCTCCAGCGATCCCAGCGAAGATTCCTCCCACAACAACGCACAGGTAGCGCACGCGAGCGACATTCACCCCCAAAGAGTCTGCCGTCGCTGGATCCTCGCCTACCGCCCTGATCGTGATGCCAATTCGGGTATGAAATAGGATGTACCACAGGATGGGCACCAACAGCATGGTTATGTATACAAGCAGGTTCTGCCGTGTAAATAAGCCGGGGCCGATGATCGGGATCGATGACAGACCAGGAATGGTGACCTTCTGCAGTGTGGTGAATAATGGAAGTCCGACCAGCTTCCGCCCCAGGACGCCAGATAGGCCGAGGCCGAGCATGGTGAGCGACAGGCCGGAGACGACTTGGTTTGCCTTCAGCGTGATTGTGGCAAATGCATGGATGAGAGAGAACAATCCCCCCACCACCGCGGCCACAAGGACCCCCAGCCACGGGTGCCCGGTTTGGTAGGTGACTACGAACGCCGAATAGGCGCCCATGACCATCATTCCCTCAACTCCTAAGTTGAGGACCCCCGAACGCTCGGCGTAGATTTCCCCCAAAGTCCCCAAAAGGAGGGGAGTTCCATAGGCCAAAGCCCGCGCAAGTATCGTAATAAGCCAATTCTCCCAGCCCATTACTCCCTCCGTAGTGTTATTTTGTATCGCATGAATATTTCACTTCCAATGAGAAAGAACATGACTACTCCGTTAAAGACATTGATTAATTGGAATGGAAGCCCAAGATTGATCTTGATTACATCTCCTCCAGCCATCAATACACCAAAAAAGAATGATGTTATGATGACAGCGAGTGGGTTCTTTCTCGCTAGCCAGGCGACGATGATCGCTGTGTATCCATATCCTGAGGTAATTTGAGATGGGTTCAGAAGTCGCAACTGGACTCCAGCAACCTCGCCGACTCCGGCTAGGCCGGCCATTCCTCCGGAGATGAGCATCGCTGTAAGGATGGTTTTGAGTTCGCTTACACCAGCGAACCGCGCGGCGTGTGGGTTCTCTCCTACTACCTTGATTTCGAATCCGCTCTTGGTGCGGTTCATCACGATGTAAGCAACGAAGGCCAGCACGAGGCCCAAGACGAGCGTCGGCCAATGGACGTGCGTGGCCCCAATCGTGGGAATACGAGCGTCTGGGGGAAAGATGTCGGTTAATGGGTATCCACGGACGCTTGGCCCTTTCCATGGCCCATGAAGAAAGTAGAGCGTGATATACATTGCAATATAATTCATCATTAATGTAGTAATAGTATCATTAATGCCCATCTTTACCTTGAGCAAAGCCGGGATCAGTCCCCAGATGGCCCCAGCCGCAAAGCCGGCAAGGAACATGACTGGAATGACAAGAGGGCCATGCAAGCCGGAGAAGAGAGCGACCCAAGTGGCAGCCATCGCTCCAAACAGGATTTGGCCGTCAGCGCCGATGTTCCAGAAGAGCGCCCGGAAGGCGACGGTTAATCCTACCCCGCAAAGCAGGAGAGGGATCATTCGACGCAGTGTCTCACTGAACCCTTGCCAGCTTCCCAGTGCCCCGCGCAGAATCGCTCCGTATGCCCGTACCGGTGAAACTCCGTAGGCGGCAAAGAATATTGCCATGACGATCAGGGCAGCGACAATGGCAAGGATAGATACAAGAAAGATCGTCCTTCCCGATGGAACCGGCCTGCGCTCTATCTTAAGCCACTTCGGTGCTTGCACGCTTCACCCCTTCCCTCTTCTCACCGGCCATCATCAGTCCGATCTCGCCGATCTTGGCCCCTTTTGCATCGACAATGCCCATCACTTGCCCCTGGAAGAGAACGAGGATCCGATCGGACATGCTCATAATCTCCTCAAGATCTTCGGAAATAAGGAGGATGGCTGCACCGCGGTCGCGTTGGCTGAGGAGGATCTGATGCACCTGTTCCGTTGCCCCGACATCCAAGCCGTACGTCGGATGGGCGGCAATGATCAATCCCGGATCTCCAGACAGTTCGCGAGCGAGGACGACCCGCTGTATGTTTCCACCGGAGAGGACCTTCACCGGCGTCTCCATGCTTGGCGCCATGATCTGATACTCACTCATCAGGCGGCGTGCGTTCTCCTCGGCAGCCTTGTCGTCAAGAAATACCCTGCGTGAGAATGGACGATTCCGGTAACTCTTAAGAATCAGGTTTTCGCGAATGGTCATGTTGGGGACAGTGCCCACTCTTTTTCGTTCAGTGGGAACGTGGGCAACTCCGGCGTCCGCGATCTCGCGCGCCGAGCGATTTGTCATGTCTTTCCCTTTCAAGCTGACATGCCCGCGCGTCGCGTGACGCAGGCCAGTTAGGACCTCTGCAAGCTCGCGTTGCCCGTTTCCCGATACGCCAGCCACACCAAGGATCTCACCCTCGTACAGGTCGAATGACATTCCCCTCAGGGCAGGGAGACCTCGATCATTCAGCGCGTGCAGATCATCGACCACGAGGATTTTCTCTCCGCGCTTCACCTCATTCTTCTCCAAGCGGAATACAACCTCGCGTCCGACCATCAGTTCCGCTAGCTGCGGCTTGTCTGTATCTACGGTGTTCACCGTCGCGATGGCCTTCCCCTTGCGCAGAACCGTTACCCGATCGCTGATCTCCATCACTTCATCTAGCTTGTGAGTGATAAAGATAATTGTCAGACCATCATCAACGAGTGTCTTTAGGGTTGAGAAAAGCTGATCAACCTCTTGCGGCGTGAGGACACTGGTTGGCTCATCCATGATCAGGATATCCGCCTGGCGATACAGCGCCTTCAAGATCTCCACTCGCTGCTGCTGCCCGACCGTCAACTGCCACACTTTCGCCCGTGGATCGACAACAAGTCCGTATTTTTCTGCAATCGTAGAGATCTTCTTACACGTCTGCCCGTAGTTGAGGAATGGCCCTGTTCCCTCGTCCAGCCCGAGCACCATGTTCTCAGCCACGCTCAAGGTGCGTACAAGGCGAAAGTGCTGGTGGACCATACCGATGTGGTAGGACAGTGCAGCACGGGGGGATGCTATTCGGATGGGAGTACCATTGAGGATGATCTCACCCTCATCCGGCTGGTATAAGCCGTACAGGATGCGCATCAGTGTTGTCTTACCTGCGCCGTTCTCGCCTAGAAGGCAATGGATCTCGCCCTTACGGACACTAAAATTAACGCCATCACTGGCGACAACGCCAGGAAAACGCTTGACGATTCCGCGAAGCTCAATAAGACTGCTAACAGTAGTGCTCAGGATGACCCCTTTCTACTTAGCCGTTTATGATGTCTTACGAAGGATAATAGCGATTTGCGACAACTCTGTCAAGCAGCTTGTCCGATTCTTCTCATCGTAGCGAGCGCATATTGTCGAGAAAAGGCGGACTCAGTTTGCAGTATCGGGCGATGTTGGTTTCCCGTGTGTCCCACCCGACGCACTACGACAGTAAGAAGACAGAAGAAGAACAATGTTTGCACCGGCAAGCGAAACACCTATCCAAAAGAACACGGCATTGTCCATTCCTATCCCACGTCCGATAAAGGCAAGGCCGATGATGATGACAACAATAGATACCCTGTAAAACTGTGGCCGCACTATTCACCGTCCTTAGCGCAAACTCATTGACTCCTTTAACCAGACATGCTACCCAGATTGGCACAGGCTCGCATGGGCAGGCGTCCCAAGGGGAGGTGATGTGCTGCCCATTCCCACTTTGAACGCGGAACGTGGAAGCCGGAAGGCGGAACGGAAATGCGGGACGGAAAAGCAAGAGAATGTCTTCGTGCTCTTCGTGTCCTTCGTGGTGAGGGAGCCATTGGAGCGCGGAAGACGGGATGAACGTGGAAGCGCGGAATGCGGAACGGAAGAGCAAGAGAATGTCCTCGTGCTCCTCGCTCGCAGCCCATAGGGCGGCGTGTCTAGCCGCTGAAAGTCGGGAGGCGGGAATTGATTGTATGGCCGCATAGGATATCCACGAAGCTGGAAACGGCGGATACATCGCAAGTCACTGCCTTACACAATCACGCGCCTCCTCTCTACTCGGCGCCTGCCTGTCCTTCGGACGCAGACAGG
>CAYQFN010000016.1:0-16116 GCA_964416685.1 uncultured Thermotogae bacterium
AGGAGAGGGAGATAGGGAAACCCTGTGGCAAGACCACAGGGAATCTCAAGTTGAACTAGAGGATCATAGAGCGAAGGGACTGGAAGGTGGCAAGCTGACCTTGTATGAATCTTTCAGCCTCATCGTCGCTCATCTCTTCTGTCTCATAAACTAGGCTCAGGAACCTCCCCTGCCACAGGACCCGCAGAGCGTCCAACACCCTCAGGTCATGATTGCCAGAGAAGGCATTGATCGCCAGGTAGACCGCCTTCACCCACAATTCAAGAGGGAAAGAAAACTCGGGGAGTGCGAGCGCGTAGACCGATTCGAGCTCGTCCTTAAGGTCATCGAGGAACAGCGCCTTATCGCGTATGAACTCGTCGTACTTAGCGTGGAATTGGCGGTAGATCCCTTCCTTATCGACCGCGAGTTTCGCCGGTTGCACGGACGGAATTTCCCCGAGTCTATCAATTGGTTTGATCCCATCTACCTTATCAATGTAATCACGGTAGTGATCGATCAATTGAAAGAGCGTCCCCACCACCTGGTAGAACATCGGGACGAGGAGCTCTTCGGGATCAGCATACTGCTTGGTCGACTCATGTTCCTTCACCCCAAGGACCGCCTCCACCAGCTCCATCCCCTCGGCACCGGCGCTAAGGGTGATGAAGATGTCGATTCCAAACTCCGCCGGGAAGAGAGGATGCTGCAAGAGCCGCTCGATGAGCCTCGCGGATAGACCATACTCCCCCCCGATCGGCTGGCGCACCCCTAGGCCGAATAGCACGTTGGTCAGAGGATAGGCGATCTGATTGGTGATCACCCCGTCGTAGCGATAGCGCAGGTAGTAGGGGACAACGAGATCCTTCCCAGCCATGATCGGGGAGACGAGGCGATCTATCCAATCGGGCCTGATGCTCGTAAGATCACCATCGACAAGCGCAACCGCCTTGGCTCCACGCTCACGCGCGATTTTGAAGATCGTTCTAATCGCACTCCCCTTGCCGAGTTTTCCCTCTTCAGTGACCACGATCTTCTCGCACTGCGTCTTCGTCTTCGAGGCGATGTCCCGTGTCCCATCGGTGGAAAAGCCATCTGATACCACGATCAGCCCGGATTCACCCGGGAAGAACTTGCTCAGCCCCTCATCCACCTTTTGAAGCACTCCGCTGACCGTGTCAGCACAGTTGCGCGTGCTTATCCCCACTACAATGCCATTCTCAGTATTAGTCATATCTTCCTCCCTCTATGTATCTAACTTGTGTCTTATGTAATCTCTTAATAGCTTATCTTCTTTAATTCTTGTTATCATTTCCTCCCACTTAGACTGAAGAGCGAAGTACTCATTTGCTGCATCCCGTGCGTGTGATATCAAACTATCAACGAATTCTTGAGCAGATTTTTCCTCCGAACAAACCCTATGCAGTGCACGCAGTGACTGCTGCACCAGGTCCTCGCGCAAGAAACGCCCGGGGTAAGGATCGAGATCACCTGGTGGCAAGAGTCCTTTGGAGGCAGCAACGGCGATCTTCTCCCGGGAGTAGATGAACCGAGCAATGTCGGTCCGCAGCATCGTGCAAGGCGGGCGATGAAACCGATCGGGTGGAAAGTGCTCGACGAATAGATCGTGGTCCCACCAAAACTTGTAACCGTACATGCGACAGGTCGTCATATAATCGATATCCTCCCCACGCGAAATATGGGGGTCAAACGGCACGCGTGTGAACAGGTCCCGGTGGATCACCATGTTCCCCCCAAATCCAATCGATGTTTCCACAAGCTCTTCTCCGGTGGCCTCAAGCGCGAAGATTCCCTCTCTAATCCATCTGCCTCGTTCCAAAAAAGGATTGGAATCATTGACCTGTGCAGCCTGGGCTTGCCGATACGGACCGACCACTCCCAAGATCGGCGCTCCTTCGTACGTTTTCCCGATAAATTGGCCCGCCCGGGGAAGATACCCTGGTGGGACCTGTTCATCGTCGTCGAGCCCGATCACCGCATCGACGCCGAGGACGGCTCCAATGACAAGCTGAAGGTTGCGGACGCTCCCGTATCCGATAAGCCCGATACCATCGGTCGTGTATCCGAGCGCGGAGAATCTAGCGGCGATAAATCGCATCTCGGATCGAGAAAAGAGCGCTATTGGAAGCCTCCCACGGTAGGGCTCGATTATCATCTGCACCCTGCTTGCAGCCGCTTCCTCCACCTCCGGGTCAGTGACCGCAGCGATCACCGCGATCGGCACCGTGGAAGAGACAGAAACGAGGCTATCAAGCAGGCGAGGAAGCGTGCTCTCCTCCCCGATCGGAGTAGGATGATCGTAGGCCCCGGGCTCCGTCTCCACTCGTGGCCGCCAGTAGGTGGGAACGGTGATGAGAAGCTTCACTTGTTTCCTCCTCTTCTTAATCTAAGCCTGCACTCTCCACCCGTCGGCGTGACAGTGAACACGTGCAGACCGCTCACGACTGATTCTTCCGCCACTTCCGCTCCATCTGCATCGGCGGCTATCTCGTCATTACAAAAAACACCGACTGGATACACGCGGCCCGGTGGAACACGCATCCGTACATCAAAACCGCCATCTGCCTCCTTCAGGCTCAGGATCCGATCGGAAGGGGCAGTGATGTACTTATCGATGAATCCGATAAACGCCATCCCGCGGAGAAGAGGTGCGAGAATATAGTAGGCACCCTCAGAGGGGGCAAGAGTCCCCCTCATCTCGGGGACGATCCGCCGTAGAGAAGGAGAGTAGATCACGTGCTCATCCGTGCGGATGCCCGCATCCTGCAGATCGTACTCCTGGCGGTCCGTTCCAACGTTGAACACCGAAACGTATCTCCAGGCACCTTCCAGGCTTTCCGTCTCCCCGACGATGAGGCCGCGAAAGAGTGAACTCCATACGGGGCGAGACGGGCGATCCGGTTTGGCCAACAGACCATCGGGAAAGACGAGCTTGTTTACGATCGATCGATCGATCTCAGCGATCTTGTCTCCCACTCCGACAGGGCCAGCAGAGAGAGCGCGCATGAGCGCCTCACTGTCAGCATCCGGCTCCGCAAACCCATCCGGGTGCGCGCTGTTCGTGATGAACACGTCATGAAACGGCAGCAGGCCTAGGCAGTGGTGGAGCCACCCGACGAGGAACCGGTCGATTATCAGCCGTTGCGTCGGAACACGCTTGTAGCGAGCGGCGGCGGCCTGGTCGAGCTGGGCCAGTTGACCCTCCTGTTTCACCAGGTAGTCATCACCACTGCGCGAGGAAACGATGTTCGTAGCGTGCGGAGTAGCAAGAAGGAACCCGATCGTGGGGTCAGAAAGCATTATCGGAAGGCTGTTTACCCCCAATTCATCGGCCATCATGAAGAACCAGTCCTCGGCAGCATCAAACGATGTGCGAAGCGCGGGTATCCTCTCTTGATAGTGGCGAATGTGATCATGCCACACCCCGATCGCTCCTTCCTCTTCCTTAAGCCTGCAGCCAAGGTCGGCGTAGAATCGCCCCTCACGCGGATAAGCGGCATCACCTGATTGCTGGAAGGCGTAATCATCCTGGTACTCATTTTCGGAGTCAAATCCAGAGAGGTGGAGGAAAAACGGGATTCCAGTGCTCTCCTTGATCCGGTCGAGCCCGGAGGGGAATCGCTCCTTGTCCGCACGGTAGGCCTTGGCAAACCCAACCCGCTCATACGGATACCACAGGTCAAGCCCAAAGTAGCCGATCGGAATCTCCTCTTTCTTGAAATACTCCCCCAAGGAGAGGAGGATCTTCTCGTCGATCGGGTGAAGGAGTTCAGAATAGTAGGCACCGTAGTTATTCCAGTACCCAAGCCGCGAAAGCACTTGGCCAGAGAGCGGCCCCGGCCTCTTCTTCCCGGAGATGGAGAGGAGGATATCGCCCCAACTGCGCATGGTGGAGAACGGCTCATCGCCAAAGGTGACGATGGTCGAGGTCACCGTCCCACGGGGGATCCGATCGACCGCACCGTGGAGGCCGCGGGAAATCGCCACGCCATTTGTCGTGTCCACGATACCAAGCGGGCTCAACGGGCAGTGATTTAGGGCAGAGATCACCATCGCGCTTTCCTGTGCAGAGAGAACTAACGGAGCGAACGCCTTATCGCGCGGAATCTGCCTCTGGCTTCGACCATAGATCGCATGTGGCCACCCTCCCCTATCCCCATGGTCGCCGAGGCCCCAGGTATAGAGGAGAAACTGCGCATCCATGAGTTTCATAATCGGTGCTTGAAACGTGGTGCGAACGAAGGTATCAGCGGTGAAAGTGTGTTCCAAATCAGTAAGTGCTTCGGCCTCGAACACGACGCTTCTCAACTGAAGGTAGGCCTTGATGGTCAAGTCGATGAGTGCTCGTTCTTTATCACGATACGTCACTTTCCATCCGGTGTACGCTCCCAATCGATCAGTTCCCTTAAGCGGGTCAGGTACGTCACCTAACAGCGTACCATCCTCACTTTTAAGCCACTTCCCTGCGATCGGAACAGCGACATCAATGCCGTGAATCCAGTCCACGCCGTTGTATTCCACGTGCAATCCATCATCGCGAGGGATAATCAGCAGTTTCTCTTCCATCACTCGCCACCTCCCCACGCGGCAAGCTCGACCCCGATCGTCTTGATCTGCCTAGCTCGTAGCGTGATCTCCAATTCCTTCTCCGAGGACTGTGAGATGGGACTCAGGATTTCTTCGTTCAAGTTAAGCAGGAACGCTCGTTTTATCGGACGATGGAACCAGATGACTCCGCACTGTTCCTCCTCGGTCGGGTTAAAAAGACGCAACACTGCCATGTCACTATCTTCTGCCGGCTTGAGGGCGGTCACTTCCAAAACTGATGGATTAACGGAGAAGAAGCTCAATCGGTTCGGAAGATCACCGCTGGCTCTCATCTTTGAGACTATCCGCGGGGGCGCAATAAACGTGCTCGCCTGGCAAAGGAGCTCCGCCCCGTCGTATCGGCCGCTTGATGTGTAGACAGCAAACTCGAACGTGTGGGGTCCTAACGATTGGGCCTCCGGGGTGTCACGAACCGGCCCGGCGCTATCTTTTCGATTTCTCAGATCGCGCCTGGCGAGGCTTCCAACACCACGGATCAGCGTCAGCGCTACGGTGCGAAGCTTATCATCGATCACTTCATATTCGGGGAGCCCTTTGGGAATCAACGCGAAAACTTTCTTCCCATTCGATAGACAGAGGAAGCGATCTACATGCTTCGTCGGGTAGGGGGCCTCGTTCCAGCCTTCTCCTCGTGGCACGGCGATCTTGCGTGTCACGATATCGAAGTTTTCATCGACGTGCACCTCATCAGTATCGACACCACACGGAAAGAGGACCCGCAAGCGGTGATCGCGCACGGTGTTCGTGTAGGAGACCGAGAAGTCTATCCGCTTTGCCTGGTTAGATAGCGAGATCAGCGTTTCAATCTCGCAACGCTCGGTCTGTGTGCTGCGCTCGGCCCGCGAGGGGGCAAGTTCCCGAGGAAGGTCCATCTCCGTACGGATCTTTAAGGTCGCCTGCAAGTGATCGCTCTCCGAGGCGATCAGTGTGGCATGCTCAGAATAGATCGGCGCCGACCCAGGCACAGGATCGAAGGTGTACTCATCTCCCCGGTCCCCTTGATCCTCGAAACGCAGGCAGTCGGAGTAACAATTCCCGCAGTCCTTATCCAGAATCTCAATCGTTCCATTATGCTGCACAGTGATCCGGTAATGAGCATTCTCGATCCAGCCATCACCAGCATGAATGTCTCTTGGAAGAGCAGTTTCACCTTCCGCGCGCATGATGCGATAGCTCGCGTAGCCGTTTTCTGGAAGATCCGTGGCGAGGAATCGGATTCTCGCCCGCACTACATCTTGCTCAGGATCGGACTCTTCCCAAGAGAGGACCTCAAGAGGCACGACGGCCCCGTCTTTTCCTACAACAGCAAGATTATCCATTGCTAGCGATGATGGAAGGTCGCATTCACCTTCTACGACCTGATCACCTGAAAAATTCGTGGGATTGAACACGATAATCGCCTGCTCGCTCTCATCATGAAGAAGATCATGCGTATCGATCTTTTCCACGATGGATGCAATATTCTCGGCGATCAACACGTCAGCTATCTGCTTGCTCCAGGAGAATCTGGTCAGCATCTCTTTGTGCACCTGATCGACACTGCACCCGCAGATGCTATCGTGCGGATGGTTCTTCAACAGCCACTTCCAGGAAAGACCGAGTAGCCCTCGCTGCGGCGGCGTACCCAGCCACCAGCGGTAGACCGTTGTCGGCTCGGCCCATCTTTCAAGCGCGGTCTCACAGGCATGATTAAGCTGTTTAATGTACATTCTCGTTGAGTAGACACTCTGTAGCACACGCGTGTCCTTCGATGAAATCAACTCTCCACGCACAACGGAAAGGGACTCTTCATCGATGCTCGATCGGACCAGATCGATGTACTCCTCCAGCGAGCCCTGCCTTATATCAAACTCATCACTCAGTCCCTCCAAAAACGCGGGGAGCCCGGGCTCAGGAAAGGCGTGGTCGTCCCCGTTCATCACCAATACGTGTCCGCTTGCGCTGCGTGGGGCGAGAAAATCGAGGAGCGCGGCGATCTTCCGCTTTCCACCTTGTGGATCATCCGCCAGCTTGTCCAACCCACCGTATCCCCGAGGAGGAAGATGGATACCCAATACCCGGCTGCCATCGGGGCTCTCCCAGATGAATTCGTTGTGCACGCTACGCTCGTACTCCAACCCGCGCCAGAGGATCACGCTATCAAGGCCGAACCCGCGCAGTATCTGCGGCATCTGCGAGATCTGGCCAAACTGATCTGGCAGGTAGCCGACGCTCATCGCATGCCCGAAGGACTCAGCGATACGGTGCCCGAGGAGAAGGTTCCTGATCAACGCCTCTCCGCTCACGAGGAACTCATCGGGAAGGACGTACCACGGACCGACAAGGAGCCTCTCATCAGAGATCAGGTTGCGCAGAAGCTCCTCCCTCTCCGGGCGAACCTCGAGGTAGTCCTCCAGGACCACCGTCTGTCCGTCCAGGTGGAACTGCCTAAACGCCGGATCCATGGTGAGGATGTCCAATACGAGGTCGATCAGCTCCACTAACCGGACGCGGAACTCCTGAAACGGCCGGTGCCACTCGCGATCCCAATGGGTGTGAGAGACAAGAATCGCATCGACCTTATTCATCGACAGGGGCTCCTCCCCTGAGGCCCTGTTATCACGAGACACGGGAAATTAGCTCCTTTACGTACTGTTGCAAGCTCTCCAAGCTGTAGTAGCGCTTGCCCAGGGCGAAGTTTTGCTCCACCATTCCTTCACGGAATGCCCCCTCCGTCAGAGCACGCACGCTCTCCTGCGCAGCACGATCTAGGGATTGCTCGCTCACGTGTATCAGTCCCAGATCATCCTTCCCCTCAACCTCGCTTCCCAGGGAGATGACCGAGAAGCCCTTCTCCTTGATATCCGCACGATAAACCGGGTATTCGAAGACAACGATCGGAACGCGGGCGCGCAGCGCTTCGAGAAACTGGTTTCCCCAGCCCTCGTACAGCGAGGGGTAGGTGACGAGATCAGCAAAGACGTAGCAATCCCACAGAGAGTAGATCTTCTTCCCATCTTGAAGCTCACGCCGCGATTTGACACGATCAGAGATGACGCGCAATTCCACTCCCATGCTCTCTGCTTTCTCCCGCAGGCGGTTCAAGTACTCTTTCTTCGGATCCTCGGAGTACCCGGCAAGGACAAGAGTGATCCGATCATCTGTTCCGAACCTTCGCCCATCATATACCCCCTTCTGCTCAATCTGCTCGCGGAATTCCGATCGGCCAAGTTTCTCCACCAGGTCGATCGCCAGCTCGATCCCCTTTCGCGGAACGATGCGCGTCGCCTGCAAGACCAGGATGTCTCCTTCTCTCACTCCGATCTCGGAGCGGAAGTCCCGGTTGTAGTCATCGATCTGCCAATCCTGATCAGAAAAGTCAAACACATTGGGCACGATCGTGGATGCCACTCCACGCCGCACTCGCAACTCCTCTTGTGCAAAGCTGTTGATCACCACGTGGCTGATCAGCGGGTCAGTTGGAGGCAGGTACTGATCAACAATCCGCTGTGCCTCTAGACACGTAGCCCGCATCCCTCGAAACGACTCCCAGTGGAAGTCGTGATGATGTCCGATCGCTGGAATACGCTGGTTGCGCACAACATTAGTGAACGCGATCGCAGCCGCGGGGTTTGCCCCGATCGACCAGATGTTGTTCACAATGAGAAGATCGATGCGCTTCTCCTTGATGAATGCGCCTAACTTCTCCTCGATCACGCGCGAGAGGGAAACAATATCGCGCTCCAGTGCGGCGCCATTCGGATAGTCGTTCAGGTCATAGAAAGCATTTCGCGCCATCCGCTCGGCATCCTCGCGATGGTGGTACAGCTCCTCGATCAGGTATCCGTCGCGCGTGCCCAAGTCTCCACCACACAGGTACACCGTGTGCCCCATCCTCTGAAGAGCGGTCTCCCACTTATCCATCTCCAGGGAAACGCCGTCCGTATCCCCAATCTTGTAATGACAAAGCCCAATCGTTGTCATAGCATCCCTTTTATCGTTGAGTGCGGGTGCCCTGTACTCTCTCACACCCTGTTATCCCTTCACGCCCCCTGCGGTAAGCCCTTCCTCCAGGAACCGCTCCATAGAGAGGAAGAGGATCACGACCGGTATTGTCATGACGGTCGAAGCGGCCATCACCACGTTAGGACTCGGGCTGGGATCATTGAAAATAGTGTTGAGCGCGATCGGCATGGTGAACATCGCGCGGCTATTCAGAAACACGAGAGCGTACAAGAACTCGTTCCAGGCGATCATGAACGTGTATATCGAAACGGAGACCAGCGCAGGGATCGATAGAGGCAATGTGATACGCCAGATCACTCCAATGCGGCTGCATCCGTCGATCAATGCGGCCTGTTCAATGTCGTCTGGAATGGTACGAAAGTAGTTGGACAACATGTACAGGGCCACAGGGATGGTCTGCGCCAGATAGGTGATAATAAGAATAGGAAGGTTATCCTGAACGCCAAACCCGAGCTTCCCTCCGATCTGGGAGAGCATCGCAAAGAGCGGGATGATCAACAGAACGCCGGGAAAGAGGTAGACGAGCAGGATCCCGTTGAGCAGCATTCCCTTACCGCGGAAACGAAGTCTGGCTATCGCATAGGCACCCAACACCGAGAGGATGACCGCGATGATCGCAGTCGGAACGGCGACCTTTATGCTGTTTAAGATATTCACGCCGAAGTTCCGGAAGTTCGGATTGTTGGGGTCGAACAACTCCTTGTAGGCATCCAGGCGCAGGGCACTAGGGACGTAGACAGGCGTGCGCCCCCCGATCTCCGCGTAGGTCTTGAACGATGAACTGACCATCCAGTAGAAGGGAAAGAGGATGCTACATAGGAAGAAGATCAGGATCAACGCAAAGGCAAACCGTGACCAGGTAAACGATCGCGCAAGGCGGTCGATCAGGTTCAAGCGTTCGCCTGCTGCAGGCTTTTCGGAGTTATGGTGCGTCATCGTGACCTCCTCGCTATCCTTGGCTCCTCATGACGGTGCGTGTGTACACCAGCATAAAGAGCCCCAGGAAGACCAACAGAATCATGCCGGTTGCCGCTCCCTTACCAAAGTTGAAAGCGCTAAAGCTGAATTGATAGGTGAGTACCGGCAGGACGTTGGTCCCAAAGCCGCCTCCGGTCAGGAGATAGATGTCATCGAACTTATTAAAGGTCCATATTAAGCGAAGGAGGAAGACCGACCCCAGAACGTAGCGCAACTCAGGGATAGTAATGTACCAGAACTTATGCCAGACATTGGCACCGTCTACAGCGGCAGCCTCATACATCGTCTTATCGATCGCCTGCAGCCGTGAGAGGATCATCAACATCGCGAATGGAAAGTACCTCCAGGCGGTAAAGACGATCACCAACACCAGTGCGAGCCCGCGTGTGGCCAGGTACGCTTTAGGTGCATCGATGAGTCCCAACCTCAGCAAGATATCATTGAGCACTCCGGAGGGACGCGGATCGAGGATCCAGCGCCAGACGAACGCTACACTGACGATCGGCGCAACATAAGGAAAGAGGAAGATAGCACGCGTCGCTCCACGCCCTCGAAAGGGCTTATTCAAAAGAAGGGCAGCAACAAGACCGACTAACACCGTGAGGATCGTCGAGGCAAAGGAATACACAATACTAGTAACTGCCGCTCCCCATTGATGAATACTCTGGAACTTGAAGGCAAAGTCGTGGATCACATAACGGTAATTCTGCCACCCGACGAACGGTGCGTGGAAGACATCATTCAGGTTTCGTAGGGTTATATCGTGAAAACTAATCCAGACGCTGAAGATAGCAGGAAAAATAATCAGTCCAAAGACAATCAGAGCAGTAGGGGAGGTAAGCATCCACGCAAGGCGTGCCTCACGGGCCTGAAGCGAGCTCCACCGATTTAAAACAGGTTGTGCACCCTCTGTCGCCTTCCTTGCCATTATAACACCACCTCTCGATCCCCAGGATGAAGAATCCAACCGAGAAACAGGCCCATTCTCACCAGCTATGAAGAGGAAGCCGGGGACACGGTCTTCCCTTGCCCCCAGCTTTTTAGATCGATCTTACTGGCGTTCGGCCAGCATCGCCTCAACCTGTTCCTGCAGCCACGCAGCGCCGGTCTCGGGCGTCATGATGCCCTCCAGAGCGATGTTGCTGATGACCTGTGGAATCAGCTTGCGTCCTTCGATATCTCCGATCACGGCACGTTCCGTCGCGTCGTAATCCGGACGGAAGAGCCAACGCTGCATCGTCTCGTAGCCATTGGCAATCTGATCCAGTGTCTCACTGGAGTAATGGCCAAAGTAGGGACTCAGTTCCTTCCACCCATCAACAGCACTTTTCAGCACTGGAACCTTACCGAACGGGGCAAGGGCCAGGATGTCCTGGTAGTTCTGGCCGGTCAGGAAGTACTCAACGACCTTCTGCGCCGCAGGGTCAGCCCCCTCCATGATCCCGAGGGTAACGAGCTGTCCGTAGGTGGCAGAGCCGTTCGGGCCGACCATCTTCGGGGCAAAGCCGGTCTTCCCAGGCAGATCCTTCACAGGGATTTGTACCTTGCCCCCACCCTCCATGCCGGATCCTTCCACCAGGTCATCCATGATGTAGGTGCTGTAGAAGAGCATCCCAGCCTGGCCGAGCTCGTAGGCCTCACGCGCTCCCCGCCAGTACTGCGGCCCAGGGACGGCAGCACGCTGCAGGTCGGTGTAGAACCGCAGAGCAGCGATCATCTCCGGCGTGTTCATGGTGACGTTACCGTCCTCATCGAACGGCCACGCGTTGTTCGATATCGCTACCTGCTCGAAGACCTGTTGCGGGTAGTTCTGACCAGGATCCGTCCCCAGGGTGAGCGCGTACAGGAGCCCGCCCGTTCCGGGGAGCTTATCGGCCGCCGCATTGATGTCGGCCCAGGAGACCGGTGGGGTCAGCCCTGCTTCCTTAAACAGATCCGCACGGTACCAGATCGCCTGTATCCAGCCATCGTACGGAACAGCCGCGTACTTGCCGGTAGCAGGGTCGATTACCATATTCAGTGGGCCAGCACGAAAATCGCTCTTGCCGATACTGTTGATTACGGCCTCGGCAGCGTCCTCATCCAGGATGCCGTCCGCAGAGAATGTCGCCACACGCTCGATCCCCATGCGCACGATGTCAGGCAACTTATTGGCAGCGCGTGCCGTGGAAATCCGTTGGCTGACGGAAGCCTCATCGACGGGGACGATCTTCACTTCGATATTAGGGTTCTCGGCCATAAACCGCGCCGCTACTGCCTCATAGGCCGCCACACGATCCGTTTCGTTGTCCGTTGTCCAGAATTCAACTACCGTCTTATCTACCGCGTAAGCGGTCAAACCGACTAACAATAGGCCAATTACCAACAAACCCATCAAGCCTTTTTTCATCCTTTTTCCCTCCTTAAGTGTACGAAGCTTCTACTTTGACATCTGCCCGTTTTGAACGCTTCAGCAAGTATCGGCCCGATGACCACCCCCTTAAAGATCAAGATGAGAGGCGCGATTTGTTATACCAAATATAGCACCCAGCATCGGCAATGTCAAGGGGGGTGAAGCAGACCAGATGCCAACAAGAACCTGAAGGCGCTGGAGTGTTAGCTCTGTGAGAAGAGTGCCCGCAACACATCGCGCGTCTTCTCCACCGCTTCTTGCGACGTGGCACGACGGGTGACTGCGGTTTCGATCATTAACTGCAGTTGTCCAGAGACACGCGGATACTCGGGTATGTCCCAGCGTGGGCGTGCCCCGTGCATGAGCTCCGAAACTCGACGCGAGAACCAGCCTTGTTCCGAGTCTAATGTCCTCGCTACGGAAACGCGTGTCGGGCTGCGTCCAGTCTCCACGCAGAATCTTCGCATCGCCTCCGGGCTGACAATTCGCTTCAATACCGCAAGCGCTAGCGGTGCCACCCGTGTCTGGCGGAAAACAACATATACCATTCCACCAGCCACCGCTGCTGGCACACCATCCGGTCCCGCGGGGATGGTGATGCAACCTACTTTGTTGCGGAAGGCTTCTTCATCCCACCCTGACTCCTCCTGGATAAGTGGCTTCTCGTAGCTTCCCCCTACCGCCAAAGCCGCCTTGCCGTTGGCAAAGAGACGCGCTGGCTGATCCCACAGAAATGATGCAACATCCGGGGAGGCAACATGGTACTTGTGAACGAGATCGACGATGAATTGGAGCGCTGTGACCACTCCCCTGTCGAACTCCACTTCTCCATCGAACAGTCTCCCCCCGGCAGACCAGAGAAACGGGAGCATCTGGTAAGTGGTCGTCTCCCTCGCTTTTCGCCCAGCAACAAACGCCAGAGGGTACTTGACACGGTCGTGAAACCGCTGCGCAACCCGCACAAGATCAGCCCAGGTTCGCGGCGGTTCCAGCCCTTCTTCCGCAAACCAATCCTTGCGATACCAGAGGACAGATACATTCGCTTCTGGTTGTGCACCGTACAGCGCAGTGGTCGTTCGGTCAACAAACGCCGGAAAGAGATCATCCTTGAAGGTTGAAGCCCAGTCAGGATCAATTATGTCCAGGCGCTTCAGGAAATGAAGATCGGAAAATTCTCTCACCCACGCCCAGTCAATCAGGGCAAGATCAGGAGCTTCCCCCCTACCCACCGCCGAGAGTATCTCCCCATGCAGCTGGGGTCGACCAACCGCTTGCACGCTCAGAGAGATCTTCCTTCCTTCTTGCGCATCGTTGCACTGCTTGACAGCCTGTCGCAGGGGGGGAATCCATAGATCTTCAGGGACGATGACCCGCAATGGGGCCGCTGTTTCACCGATCTTCTGATTGACAAACGTCCCGCTCCCCTGCTGACGATTTAGCAGTCCTTCGTTGACGAGTTCGCTCAGTGCCTGTCGCACAGGGGCGCGACTTACGGCGAACATGTCGCACAGTTCATACTCCGTGGGAATACGTTCCCCGGGCATGAATTCTCCATCTTCGACCTTGCGCCTTATGATCTCTTTAAGCTGTTGATAAATTGGAGATGGCAACTCCCTGTCGATCATGTTCTTGAATTCGTTCATCTTCTTCCCCTCTTTCAAATTGCTTCCGACCGTTTTCACAAGGCTAAGTTTTACCGTGAATGCGCACAAAGGCAAGGGTTACAAGCATCAGTCTGTTGCACTCTGCTCACGGCACCCTTACGATTATGGAATAATAGAATCAAAAATGGAGTCTAGAATTGGCCTTGGCCGGCGAAGCCAAGATCGGATCAGGAGGATCATTGACGATGAACGAGACGTACCTTGCCGCGGTTGACCTCGGCGGAACGAAGGTGACGACCATAATCGCAGATGGCGCCGGCGAGATCGTCGCCCGCCAAGAGAAACCGCTGTGCACCACAAGTGGGGCTTTCGTCCCTAGAAGAGAAGAGGTCAGGAGCGATGCCCATGACCATGTTGTACACGACGGTGTCTCCTGGTACGGTCCCTCTGCGCAAATTGAGAAGATGCTGCGCGGTATGCTGAAGGATGCGGAGATCAACAAGCTCGCGGGGATCGGCATCGGGTCAGCGGGGCCGTTGAAGGCTGGCGCGATCAAGAACCCGCCCAACTTCGCCGTCAGCGTACCGGAGGGGGTTCCCTCCTACCCTCTCTTCGTACCACTGGTCGAACCACTCGAACGTGCATTCTCCGCTCCGGTTTTCCTGGAGAACGACTGCAACACCGCCGTCCTCGGAGAGGCCTACTTCGGCGTAGGCCGCGATGTTTCCGATAAGGAGAGCCTGCACCTCGTCTATGTCACAATGAGCACCGGCCTCGGCGGCGGAGTGTGGAGCGGTGGCCACCTTCTGTTAGGAAAGGAGGGGAACGCAGCCGAGATCGGGCACATCTTGGTCAAGGAGAATGGGCTTCGCTGCGGATGCGGAAATGACGGGTGTGCCGAGGCCTATTGCTCAGGGAGGGGAATCGTGCAAAACTCGCGTATTCGCCTCGTGAACAAAGGCCTTCATGCGCAATCGCCCCTCATTCGTCTCTTGCAACAGGAGGCAAAGGACAGAGGCCTGTCGCTTCCATGCACGTCAAGCGCGCGGTGGCAAGAACTGCAGTGGCAGCTGCTGGAGTTCGTCACTCCACAGCTCGTCTTCCAAGCCGCTGGGCAGGGCGATGAGATTGCGCGTGGCGTGATCGACGACTTCATCCACTATGGAGGGATCGTGCTATCGGCGATCGCCAACGCCTACGATCCAGAGATCATCACCCTCGGGGGGAGCATCGCCGTCAACCATCCCGAGATCGTCGAGCCGATGCACACCGAGATGTGCAAGCACCTCAACGTATCACCACCTGACGTGCGCATCACGCCGCTCGAGAAGAGAGCGGTCGAGTATGGGGCTATCGTCCTCGCTCAACGCGCCAGGGGCTAGTTCGCAATCTCGTAAACGAGCTCGTAGATCTCCGGGTTGAAGTTCTTGGCCGGCAAAGCAATCTGTGATAGTGCCACGGTCGTTATCTCCTGGCCGGTCAGGGCAACCATCACCCCCGATTCTCCATCCGCCAGCATGTGCACAGCCGCATTTCCCAGGCGCGAAGCGAGGATGCGATCGAACGCGCTTGGGGATCCACCGCGCTGCAGGTGCCCAAGGATGCTTAATCTGGTCTCGATTGCTCCAGTTCGCTCAAGAAAGTCGCTCAAGATCCGACCGGAAGCCTTGTCAGCACGCGGACTCCCAGCTGCAACGAATCCTTCGGCAACGACGATGATCGAATGGTGCTTCCCCTTGTGCAGCCCGGCCAGCACATGCTGCGAAATCTGTTCAAGCGAAACGGGAAACTCGGGGACAAGGACCAGCTCCGCTCCACCGGCGAGACCGCCCATCAGCGCAATGTACCCCGACTCACGTCCCATCACTTCAACAACAAACGCGCGATCGTGGGAGATAGCGGTATCGCGAATGCGATCCAAGCACTCGACCACTGTGTTCAGAGCCGTGTCCACCCCGATCGCCATCGCCGAGCCATAGATATCGTTGTCGATCGACGCAGGGATCCCCACTGTGGGAACGCCGTTCTCCTGTAACCAGCGCGCCCCAGTGAGCGATCCGTTGCCCCCGATGACGATCAACCCATCGATACCGGCCGCTTCGATGGAGGCAAGCGCCCGCTGCTGCCCACCCGGCTCCATGAACTCGTGCGAACGGGCACTCCCCAGAAACGTCCCGCCACGCTCGATGATCCCGCCGACTGCACGGTTGTCCAGAGGGATTACATCCCCAGCGATCAGACCGGCAAATCCGTGCCTGACCCCGATCATCTTGAGACCCTGCCCCGTTCCACAACGCACCGCCGAACGAACGGCGGCGTTCATCCCGGGAGAGTCGCCCCCGCTTGTGAGTATTCCAATTCTCATCATTGCTTGCTTTTCTCCTTTTTTTTCCGCTTTCCTCTATCGTGTCGGCAAGGCGGACAAGAGTGAGCAGCAATCAGCCATCACCCTCCACGTTCCACACTCGCCATTAGCCCCTTCATCACTCTCACGCCCGTTCCTTGCGCTCACCCAAGCCCTGCCTGCCA
>CAYQFN010000016.1:16216-18019 GCA_964416685.1 uncultured Thermotogae bacterium
GCAGGCCTTTGCGCTCTTTGCGTGAGAGAAGCTTCTCTCACTCTGCATTGCGAGTCCCACCTTCCGCATTCAAGCTCGTTCAACAACTCCATATTCATTCCGCGTTCCAAGTTCCGTACTCCGCGCTCATGCGACGTTCCAGCTTCCGCGCTCCGCATTCCTCCTTCCAGAGATCAAATCAGTGCTGTATCTCCAGCCCGGCCGGTGCAGCACCGGGAAAACCGGTGATCCTCTCACTGGTGAGCACGCCGGTGGTGGGATCGACCTGGATGATCGCGTGCGTATCTACATCGATCACCCACAGCTTCCCATCGTACATGTCGATCGCCGAAGCGGAGAAGATGGGAATATTCACTGGATCGCCGATGACGTTCAGCTGAGTTCCAGATTGGGGATCGTATCTCGGGATGATCTTGATCTTGTACAGCAGCCGGTTCTGCCCCTCAAAGTACCACAGGTACCCGGAAGCATTCGGTGCCGGCGTCCAATCGAGTCCACGCGGCTCCCACAGGAACCGGAGGTCGCCAACCTGCGGGGAGGTGGCCTTGAAGTAGCTCTGCCCGTAGGAATCGTAGGCCTGCATGTCCGGCGGGTTCATCCGGTACAGCTTGCGGCTGAGGCCATCGACGTGCCATAGTTGCTTCTGCATCTCCGCCTGATAAGTGAGGTTGAGCGGTGATTGCGCCGGTGCGCTGTAGTTCTGGATGACATTTCCCGTCACCGGATCGATGCGCAGGATGCGCTGCTTCCCGCCATTCTTGCAGGCGACGAAGAGCCACGTCTTGCCGCCGACCTCTCCCACGGTGATTCCGTGCGGCTCGGTGAACGGAAGGGTGAAGGACGTGATCTCGTTACCTTGCATGTCCAGCTTGTAGATTGTGTTCAGCTTGCTATCGGTGATCCACATCGCAGGATCCACTCTTACTGTAACACTCTTGGTCGCTGTTGATCCATCTGCACCGCGGACGGTGAGCCTCAACGTGTACGTGCCCGCATGCTCGTACGTGTACGTGCCAGACTCTGCATGAATATCTGGGTCATCGGTCCCGAAGCTCCAGGTGTACGTACTGATCCCATTGGCTGGCGTCGAGTTAGTGCCATCGAACGAGACGACAAGCGGAACCACACCAGTTAGTGGCGTCGCGTCAATCACTGCGATTGGCCCTGATTCGCATCCAGCGAGCAGTCCAATGACACCAATCAACAATACTAGACCCAATGCACGATACGTTGACTTCATCATTCACCCCTTTTATGCGCCAAGTATGTCGACATTATAGCCACTTGTGCCCTCCCACACGAAGCCAGTTGTCACTGATATCCGAAACTGCGT
Organism: uncultured Thermotogae bacterium; assembly: GCA_964416685.1. Classification (GTDB taxonomy): domain Bacteria; phylum Bipolaricaulota; class Bipolaricaulia; order UBA7950; family UBA9294; genus M55B144. The sequence goes on from CAYQFN010000016.1 coordinate 17,550, forward strand.
ACTAATTACCTCTTGCGTCGCTCTTTCCATGTTTCTTCCATGTTTCTTTCTTATTCTTGGTATGGATAATCAAGACACAACCGCTATCCTATTGGTTAACAGGGATTTAATGAGAAGACGGTGAAAAGAGAGTCTCTGTATGAGGAGGTGAATAGCATGGCAAAGAAAGAGATCCTTGATAAGCTTTCCATCTACATTCCACAGAAGAAGATGGAAGAAAAGCCAGTCGAACGACTGATTCGGTTGAGCGAAAAGCGTGATCGTTCGATCAACTACCTCGTCGTTGATGCGATCTTGCAGTACCTCAATCGTGAGGAGAAGAAGGCTTAATCCTACTCAGACCTGCCACGAGTGCTTTTGTACCCTGTGGCAGGTCTTTTCTTTGGTTGCCCCACTGTTGAGTGCAAGTAACGATGGAGGTGATTGCAAATGATCAAGTGCTGCTGGCTGCGTCTTGCCCCTCCACAAGG
>CAYQFN010000017.1:0-17532 GCA_964416685.1 uncultured Thermotogae bacterium
ATGTAAGGGTGGTTAAAACCCGCTCTGGCCCTGCCCCCTTCTCCCACCAAAGATACTGGGGCTCCTCGTCGCTCCCAGCCCCAACTGCGGCTTTGTAATCCCACCCGTTCATTGCGCCGAAAACAATGCAATCCCTGAGCGCCATTAGATTTTCGCGGATATAATCGACAGTCTGCAACGCCATATCTGTATTAACCGGCTTCCCATCCTCAAAATCAAGGAGGGTTGGGGAGCCGCTCCATGTCGTAGCTGTTAGATTGCCATTAGCATTCCATGTCATAGTTTCTGTGCCGTAGGTGTACCACGTCCCTCCTGATTCTGCTTGCCACTTTGGAATAATCGTGGCTACATGCCCTCCGCTCCACGTCAAATCCTGTGCCACTGACTCAACACTAGGCAGCCCAGCTCTATATGACCATGACACATCCGCAGGTTCCGCTGATCCATCGGCAGAATACTCCCACAGCTTCATCTGACCCATATTCAGCTCATCCCGCAAAGCCTGGAGATTTTTCTCTACAAGAGCCGGGAATAAATCGCCATCATCATCATTCGTTGGCGAGCTGTCTATGAATTTATCGTAAGCCATTAAACCCCCCTAAAGTCCCAGATAAAGTCATTCGCAACCTGTGTTCCAGCAGAATCAAATATATATACATCAAAGGTAGTGGTCGCTCCAAGCACTATATTATCATAGGTAGCCGTTCTGGCTGCGGTGCCTTGTGCGGTGATATTGATAGATTTTACAGTTGAATATTCATTGGCCAGAGTGATTGTTTTAGCTGATCCAGAATTGCTTGTGTCTGAACCTGTTTCGTAACGAGCCACGGCGTCAACTCGGAAGTTTATTTTATTTGTGTCAATTCTCGCAAGACCTTTACCTGCGAGCCGAAACCTTGCGTACCTCGCTGTATCTTGTACAGATTCAGTCGTGTGGTTTGTCCACGCTAATGAGGCCAACTGAAGGTCAAAATATCTAACAAGGGTGCCGCCGTATTGTTTCCAATAATCAGAGCTATTCTGCCGCCATGTGCCTGTGTAGTCTTGTCCAAGATCGTACTTATCTGGGTAATACTGAAAGTCAGTGCCGGGTGTTGCCTGATAGCTTGCTAGCTCACTTGTTTTCGTTGACATTACTGCCGCACCGAATAGGGTATTCCATGTTTCAGAACTGGTGTTGGTGTAGATAATGTCGTCAGCCTCTCGAACTTCAACCCGTCTATGTGTCAACAGGTCGCCAGTGGCGCTATCAACATACGTTGCCGAGTCAACAAGGAAGGCATCGTCATCCAATGTTACAGCAAAAGACACGGTAGCCGCATTCGCGGAGTATTGCTTTACAGAGTCAATCGCTTTTACTAAAAAGTCCCACGTTCCTGGTGGTACGTCTTTTGTCTGCAATCGTAACGTATCTACTCGGTCAATGACGATAGCGTCATTCCAAGCTACGGCTACAGCGCCGTACCTTATTTCATATCTTTCCACGTCAAGATCGATGGCAGCAGGCCAGTTTAGTCTAACCTCTCCGCCGACTTCAAATCCGGATAAACTCGCCACATCACCAGGAATTAAGAACTTACCAGCTGGAGAAATCAACACGGTCGACGAAGCGCCTTCAAACAACGAAGTGATAGCTCGAACTTCCACTGTGTGCTGGACACCTTCTTTCACAGGACCTGTCGCGACGTTTCTCGCGGAGTCTGAAGCAGTCCACACGATATTGCCAGCAATGATCAACCTGATCTGATACCTGAGTAGATAAGGCGATACAGATTCATCCCAAGAAACTCTTAATCTACTGGCGTATAGACCTGTTTGAAGCTGGTAAACTTCTTCTTCTGCAAGAAGACTTGTCACTGCGCCAGGTGGAATATGTGGAGGCAAGTCAGTATCGGAATAAGTCGGCGTTGTCTCTATAGCTTCTGAGTATCTAGCAGGGTCATATTCCTCTATTTCGCAAACCCAGTTCGCTCTTTTTGTCGCTACACTTAACAGTCTAAATTGCTTCGAAGTTAACCCGATAGGGTGCGTCACTTCAATTACACTGCCTATTTGTAACTCCAAACCTTCATCGAACAATTCTAGAGTTCCGCTGAGATCTGATAGATTGCTGTTAAGTCGCTGTATGGCTTCCCTGTTGGCCTGATCATAAGTCCCTATGCCGAGCAGTGCGACCTTAGAAAGTCGTCTAGGTGTAGTACCTGCGTCAACTCCGGCTGCTTTCTGAGTAACGGTGCGCCGCTTAAATGTAGGTGGCTCTGTTTCTCGATCTACGTAGTCTACCATGACTACAGTCGGCATCTTTCTAGGACTTTTCTTTTTTAGTGTTAAGTTTACAATATCATCTGCTGTAAATGACTTAGATACTGACTCAACTGTATCTGGAAATATGTGCGCATCACCGTTGGCCCATCCGATAAAACAACCTGCGTGAGCTCTAGCAAACTCTATCGCTGATGCGAGCTTTATCGGCGAAGAAACCGTGTAACCAGTTGTTTTACGCTTCTCACCTGAGATAAGTTCGTCACACCAATCTGCGGCTATAACGGCTTGAGGCCAGTCTATCGACCATTTAGCGTGGTTCGTTATGATATCCGCAAGTATAAGAGCTGAGTTATCTGTATAGCTCCAAGTCGAAGGTGTAGCAATTCTGTGTGATCCGCTTCCGCCATTGGTCGAGTCGAGTCGAGAGTCGTAGATTTTTTTACCTGAGATGTCTACGCTCAATCTAGGAAACCCAGACGTAGAGTTTACAGGTACTTCTATAACGACGTATGCTGTGCTAACGTAGCTATCAGCGAACCCAGGTATAGCGCCAGATAACGTCGGGTCAGCTGTTTGCGCTGTAGTACCTGTATAACTAACTACAGACGCATTTGCAAAGCTCAAAAACCCGTCAGCGGCTGTTACATCTACGTCGTCTATGTAGATAGCGTTATACGTGCTTATTTCACCTTTACAGATCAAATATGCGACGTACATAGTGCTTCCACTGACGTGAACGACGAACGGCTGACCTACGACTTTATTTCTACCATAGGAAATCGGAATTACTGCGTTAGATGGTATTACAGTCAAATCAAGCGCGACAGCGTCCGCTATAGCATTGACTGTTTGCGCTGGTACGACAGTAGTCGCCCTAGCTCCGTTGGCGTGGCTATTTCCCGCAGACAGCCAAGCGTCTAAGAACCGTTGTCTAACTGACCCGGATGCGGTCGAACTATACGCTGGTAACACTAAAGTCATACTTCCACCAGTTTTGATACGACTGAGTACCTGTTACCTTCGATCGGTCTTACAGTAATATGACCTATGAATCTGCATGCGTACGTCAAACCGTCTGATGCCCATACGAAGTCCAATGTGAGTAACTTGTTCGTAGTATAGAACGACAACAGTGTCGACTTATCCGCACTAGATAAATCGTGGTGAACTGTGAACGTGCGGCGCGTTGATGTATAATACCGTCGAATCCTGGGTTTACCGCTTACAGATCGCGATAGCTCTAACCCGTCATCTTCTAAAACGGACGAGTCGTATAGCTGAGAAAAACTTGGATACGTTGCCATTACGCTTTCCTCAGCACGAACTTTTCCGCGCCCCAGTTGATGATTTGACCGTCTTCAGGTAAAAAATTAAATCCGTTTTCTACTGAGCAGTATTCATACGGAAAAAATTCAGTTGACGACTTTTCCGTTATGACCGTCAATGTAACGCCATCAGGTGTTATACTTACATCATCTATAATGCCGGAGACAACTTTAATTGGCGTTGTAGGTGTGTCTGTTGCATCAAGATATACTACATGAATCGTTACTTGTACATCAGACACATCGTCATTCATGACTAACGATATGGCAGACCCGCTCGTGTCGGGTAAGTAAATCGAACCGGATTGCGCCCCCGTGGGAAGCCATTTGAACGGTCTTACTTCGATTGCGTCAGCGGCGTATACGTTTGAGTCAAACACCGTCGAAATCCCTTCTGACAAGTATGAAATACCTGCAGGAAATGCTAGCTCTACCAGATGGTACCTAGTAGACGTTATTTCGGACAGCTCAGACTTAGTGTCGACCGCTACAGTTCTAGTAATCATGGTACTAACTCGCTAGCATCGACGTTTACGTCTACGGCTAATTCTATGCGATTAGGTAAATCATGAACGAATCCGCCGAATAAGTTTATGATACCGCCAAATTCGGATGAACTAGCTGCGTCAGCCGCTGCAGCAGCGTCAAGGTGTACTTGCATCCGCGCAGTGAAGTCATCGCTCCAGCGGTTGAGGGCGACCTCTATACTATTCGCAACAGATCCAGCTGCCTCAGGGTCCGCCTCAGTTTGAATTCGTTCTAAAGTCTTCGAAAGCAGTTCTTGTGAGTGAGCGTCTGCGGCCTGTACAAATTCAATTATCTCAGCACCCATGTCGAGTCTTGCGTTTGTACCTAACGTTCCGTACGCATTACCCGCAAGCTGAGTTATTTGTGACGCAGTTGACGCTATTTGCGCTGGATCGGATAACGAAGGTAGTATCGATGCAAGTTGGTTGGCTTTATCACGATAGAAGTCGTACTTCTCTTGTTCCGTCTGCAGCATGCCGAACTGAATCTTGTCGATTAGAGATAGCGTGCTTTGCGCTAAGCTCTCTTGAGCGCTGCGGATGTCTTTGACTAGTTGTGCGGACACGCCCGCAAAATCTTGTAACGCACTAGATAGCAACGTCACACTAGATGCGTCGGCAGAATCAGCCAATAAGACCAGCGCGTCGGACATACCATTGAACGTTTCGTAGGTTGTTTTCGGTATAGCTAATGCGTCCTCAAACAAAGTACTCATGTCAAGTGGTAGTCTGTACAGCGCGTCAAAGTTATCCATGCTATTCGTTAGGACCATAATGTCCGCATACTGGTTGACTATCTCTTCTGCAGTGCCGCTTAACCCAACTACAAGAGATCGTAATGTGTCGTCAAATGTAGCTGACACTTCATCGATCCAGGCTTTGATAAATTCTCTAGGCGCACTCATGATACCGTCTACGTCAAGCGTGTTGAACCCAAACGAGCCGAAACCTGTTGCCGGACCGCGACCGTCCCCTTGAGTTGACCTTCCAGCCAGCGATACGTCCGCCAGGTTTACAGTTTCACCAGCGAGTTTGGTGGTCGCTGTTAACACTTCGTCAATTTGAGCTAGCGCATTCATCATGTCAATAGCGCTTTGACCTTTAGAGCCGTCGCCCACTCGTTTAGCTAGTGCTGTTAACTCTAATCCGGATGACGCTATTACAGAGTCTTGAACACTGCCTCCTTTGAACAAATCGGAACCTGTTCCTACGCCTAGTTTGACACGCTTCTTGCCGTCGCCACCTGCTGCGACATCTATTAGTGCACCGATTGCGGCACCTATTAATGCACCAATGGGGCCGGCGTATGAACCGTAAGTGGCCCCCAGCATAGCACCACCTACTACGCCGCCTGCGACTCCTCCGGCCATGGACCCATAATTTGACTCAGCTTGCTTGCCGAACACACCTTCGCCAACAACGTTGCCGATCTGACTACCTGCGTATCCTGCGACCAAAGATGCTCCGGCGGATGCTGGAGTTAAGTTTGCGACCGCATCAGAACTCGACGTAACGAAGGTCTCTGCAGCAGATTCAAAACCTGCATTATGGAGCGCCGTGCCGATATGCGCAATTCCGCGGAACGCTGAGTTACTCATAGCAGTCCCTGGACTAGCAAGAAAGCTAGCGGCTCCGCTCAGTAAGTCAGCGGAAGACACGCCACCTGTGACAAAGTTAGATGCGCCACTACCACCTGTTGCGGTTGCGGTTGCAGTTGCAGACCCACCTGCACTCAACAATCCGCCAACAAAGGTCACAAGTTTTTTGGTAGTCGCTTCGTGGATCAACGTCGCCATCATCTGTTTAAAGCTATTTACCAGTGAGGATTTAAAGTCTTCAAACGAGTCAAGTCCGGACTTCCACAGGTCTACGAACGCATCATCTAAGCGCTCTATTTCGCGTGCAAGTTGAGTCGACATAACCGTAGCGAGACCTTGAGTGGATTTAGCCGCGACCTTTAGCGCTGTAGATTGATCGTACAAGCTGCCCGCTAAAGCCTCAACTTGTAACTTCATCTTCCCTTCTTCAGTTATTCCTGCTGCCAGCACTTGATTGTAGATAAATTGTGCTCGCTGCGTCATACCTAGCATTTTGATTTTTAGATTGAGCGTACTAACAACGTTATCGAACGACACGTTAAGTTTGATTGCAGCGGCTGCCGCTAAGTCAAACTGAGTAGGCATTACCTTTATTTCGTCGTTCAACTGTATTTGAACAGATATTAAATCCGTCACCGCTCGCCTGTACTCTCGAGCGAAACCTGAACGCTCTTCTGCGGAATACTTATTGACGCTATTTATCTTTTCTAACAATTCCAACGAAGTACTGCTCAAATCGTTTCTCTTTTTAAAGAGTCCATTTACTTTTGTCGCAGGGTCTTTGATTCTTTCCACACCAGAAAGTATCGCGTTAATTTGATCTTGATAGTCGTCGTCTGAAATCTTTAGAATCGGCTGGTCTTTGTTGCGCCTTGTAACGTCTTGAACCGTGTTTAGCGCTGTAACCGTCAAGACAGATTGATTCCGCACTTGAGCTAGTTTTTTCTCTAGCACGTCTAGCTGGGCGCTAAAAGACTCTGAATAACTTGCGTCGCGATCTTTAAAAGATTGAGGTATAGATGCAAACGCAGTCTTAAGTATAGCTATTTGGCCGGTCAGTTTTTCAATCTCAATAGTTTTTTCTGACTTTCCTACTAGCCACACAAAGAAGCTCGAATTGCTTACAGCGACAAATGTGCGGTGCACTGTGCCCATTGCGTCACTTATCGAAACAAACGCTCGACTAGCATCCTCAGGTCTTATATTAATTAGCTTGTCTACGAATAGCTTAATAGCGTTGGACAGGTGCTTGCCGAAAGTTTTTATTTTCGACGTATTCGCGTCCAGCATAGCCGCGAGTCTTGTCGCACCGTCGCCGAGCGAGGTCATCATACCTGACTCAGCTACCATTACAGCAGCTGAGAATACTGCGGTTCTTAGTCTTGAAAAAGCTCCGATGGCTGTCGATGAAGCTGTTTGAGCCGCAGCGCCGAATTTTTCGTGTATTGCTTTGGCGAACTTACCTAAAAAATCTTCTGCTGACAGCGCTCTGCGGCGAATTTGATCTTCTAAGTCCGTTATAGTGGTTCCCATGCTGTCCGCAGCTAAGCGCATAGCACCTGGAATTCGCTCAGCTAACTGAAGCCGCAACTCTTCCATGGATATCTTGCCCTTCGACACCATTTGTTGTAGTGCGAGGAATACGCCGTTAATTTCTTGTTCGCCTAAGTGCAGCGCAGCTGATGCTTCAGCGAACGCGCTAAACACGTTTCGTATCTGGGTAGTGTTAAAAATTTCGGCAGCAGCAGCCGCAAATCTAGCGAAAGGTTGAGCTGATTGAGTAAATGAAATACCTACACGATCTACCGTGTTTCTAAGCCACTCAAGCTCTTTGTTCGCCGCTGCTACGCTTCCTGTGATAACCGTCAGCGTAGTTCTGAATCGCTGCATGAGCAGTCCAGCTTGGACTAACTCTTTCAACATTACTACGAGCACGCCACCCGCCGCGGCGGTCTTTAGCGATGTAAGCGACGATTTTATAGTTGAAAAGATAGAACTAATAGGAGACATGCGGCGTTTTAAACGCTCAGCTGAGGCGATGGACTTATCGTACCAGCTGATCATTGACTTAAACGTCGACGAAACTACTCGCCCCATAGACTTAAGTGCACGGACCGTAGATGAAGTCATCGACTTCATAGCGGAGACGCCGCTAACGCTGGCGCGCTTCATGGCATTAAGAGAACTATTAGAAAAAGCTAGCGCGGCTTTAAGCATTCGTGTATATTGATCTTGAACGTCTTTGGCACCTGATTTGGCCTTTGACGAATCAATAACTACTTCAATAGTCGACTTACGAGTTGCCACTGTTGAGCCTCTTTATATACACGACATCTAGCGCTGATACTAGATGTACAAACTCTTCAATATCATACCATGGATATAGTGTTAAGTACGCGACCATTTCCTGGTATGATATTGATTGAGGTGCCGTCTCCGTTCTTTGCCTCCGGCTAGATAAACGGAAAAACGATTGATAGTAAAAAAGTAAACTATGTGGCACACTAGCTTTATCTTTCAAAGCTTGCGGCGTTTTACCTGATTCCGCAAGCTCTAATAAAAATGACTCTCGATCGGACCACTCTAACTGCCACGTTAGACAGTCCGTTAAGACTTTGCGTTAGCTACTGCTGCCTCTTGCTTATAGTTATCTAGATCTAAAGAAGTTTCTTGTACAAACTCCCGCAAATCATCGTTGCTCATTAACACACTATACGCTGAAGTTTCATCGTACTTAATCTCTTTGCCAGCCGACACCACTCCTTTCCAGTTAAGTAAAATATGTCGGCTCATTGCTGCGCACAAAATCTCTAGTGAAATTTGCGGGTCAATTTTTCCTGACTCGATCTTTTTCCTGTACGGCTGTTGTAGCTTGTTTAAGTGCCGCTGAAATGATAGACTGCTCATATGAGCAATCTTGAACGATCCACCAGAAAACTCGCGCCAAGTACCTTGAACTTTAGCTTCAGAGTCAACACAATTTACATCAAACATAGTTGTCACCTATATCTTAGTTTACAGTTTATCGATTTGAACCATGCAAGCTGTTGCGCTGTCGAGGACTGCGGTCCAATCGGCGTCAAACATCATATCAGAGTCCAGTCCACCTGAAACAACTTTACCTGTTCCAAATTTTTGTTTAGGTAGCGTCACTACATACGTGTCCGAATTATCGTCCTGTATGACAAATGACATGCTAAATGAAGTCCCAGCAATATACTTCGCGTACATCGTACTGTCTTCAAAATAAAAGCTACTAGAACCGCCCACACTGAGCGTCCCAAGAGCAATTCCTATATTAGATAAGCCTGAGCCTATAGCGGCTTGCGCTCGAAGCTTATTGTCCAGTTCAAATTTCAAGTTAGCGAACTTCGTAGTAGATATTACGCCATCAATATAAATCGCGGATAAATCCGATGATGCGTTCATAGGTATCGATGTGCTAGCCGCGGCGACTGTAGCTCCAGATATTTGCGATGTACTGTCCGCTGCGGCGAGCGACATCAGTCCAAATGAACCTGTAACAACAGAACCTGTTTGGAAGTCTAACGACATAGATCCAACTCTGGTACCCGTATAGTTAAAAAACGTAGGTGTGGTAGGGTCTTGAAGATGCTTCTGAACAGTGAACGAACTCTGCGTCACGCCATTGCGGATCATTTTAGCCTTTACTGTGACAGACGGCCCTACCGCTTCAGTGACAAGCGTGCCAACGACGATTAACTTCGCTGTGGTAGCTGTCGTAACTTTAAAAACGCCGTTATTCGCTGAGTTAGAAAATCCTGTTACTCTGATGAACTGTCCGTCAACTACATTCACAAAACCTGACGCAGTTGAATTAAACGAATCATCCGCGCTACTAGCATCTATGTCAGTAGCGGTTAATGCTAGCGCCGTACTGAATACGGATGCCATTGCGCCTTCGATGAATTCGTCATATGATCCAAACGACATTTCTATCGATATGTCGCCTGACGCGTCGCCTGACACCTGGATTAAATCCGCGGTCATTCGATCGTCTCGAATTTCCTTGCTGGTAACGTTAGTAATGTTGTTCGATAAGCTTTCGCCGGAATACCTGACAGGTATAAGCGTTGGCGACGTCGGTGTTACGCCGAACGTACTCTCTTTCACTATTCGCACTGCTGTTCTATTACTAGATGCGTAAGACATAATCCACTCCTAAATTAAATTATCAACGCTATATTCGCAGTTGACGTTAGTTTGGAACCATCCGCCGGATTCGCCCACAGTTGAAATTGACGTGTTTTTAATCGTAATAGAACCTACGCGATTAGCAAGAAAGAGCGCAGCGACTTCGTCTGCGAGATACCTGGCTCTAGCTAACCCTACGTTCCTTCTAACAAATATCTGTACGATTATAGCGCCTGTAGATCTAAATATGTTTGTCGGAGCACCCATAGATTTTTGAACTGTGTCTCCGGGTGCAACTGTAAATCTAACCCACTCTGATAAACCTGCAGCGACGCGTTTATCTATGTTAAAAGGTACGTTCTGCCACGCTACATCGGTGTGCGACCAGTTAGTGTCGAAATACGACTCTAGCGCTAAATTGTCAGCTGCTGATGTCATATCCCTGCCAGCGTAGGTGCGATCATCGCTCTAGGCGCCATTTTTGCTGTACCTTCTTCTAGGTACTGTGCGTGATGTTTGCCATTGGCAACGAAGACTTTTGGAAACTCACGTTGCGTAAAACTTAAAACTGGAAACTGTTTCGCAACGAGACCTAGACCTGTATCTACTGTCTTATAGTTCGGACTGTTCTTCGATACATTCCAAGACGCGACGGTTTGACCTGTTCTTACAGCTGTCCGCAAGGTTACACCATCATATACCTTACGAGACAATCTAGTGACTTCTGCTTGAGCGTCTTCCGCTAGAAACTCCAATACATCGAGCTGTTTAACTATGCTCATATTGTCTCCGCCCACAATATAATTGCGACTGCAGTTGCACCTACGTATATCGGTTGCGAACTCACTACTGTGTACAAAACTGAATTTATTTCTACTTTAGACCCGATGTCGCCGTTATATGTATCCGCGTCTACAAGCAGTGTTAATGAATGCTTAGGTACAGATGTCAAGTTCATGTAAGAACTATCGTCTTCGACGATGACGCCTCTTGTTAATGCGGTAGTTGATGCGGGTGTTGACACACCTGTGTTTGGGTCATATACAGTGGTCGTGGTTACTATGGACACTGGAATTACTAAGTCACCGGACGCATCAAACGCTCTCTTCACACCTCGCTGGACAATCGTAGATAAACTCATGTCTTAAGCTCTCAACAAGGTTATTGTCGTCACTGAATTGCCTGGTGACGCTTTAGTAGAACCTAACTCACGAATTATCCCTGCGATCAAATCAGGTAACAAAGTTACCGCATTATCCGAGTTCATTTTTATCTTGATCGGACCTACGTGTATATCCGATATTGAGTTATCTTGAATTGTTGAACCTGTTTCCGCTAAATATAGAGCCAGCTCGCACGTAGCTTTCTGAATACGTGGCGGTATAACACCATCAAAATCGCCGCTTTCTAAGATACGAGGCCACTCTAGTGCTTGCTCTGAAGTCGCGACAACTCCAATCCAAGTTACGAGACTATCTAGCAATAGAGTTGCTTGAACTAGTGACGCATCCTGCTTAGAAAACTCTAACCAAGAGTCTCCTAGCAGGTGATCCGTGAAGTAGGCATGAGCAAACGCACGTGATACGTATGAATTTGCTAACGAACTACTGACGGTGTCATTTAAAGCCATTTGTCACTTCTTAGCTTCAGGTTTAGTTTCCGACGCGGCGTAAAACTTCTTCAGCACGCCAATCAGATTTACGTCCGTAGAATTAACTCTAATTACACCTTTAACAGCTTTTGCCATACCTCGACCTAAAACAACGGTCTTACCTTCTTTAGGGCCTGTCAAATATAGGTCCAACATTTCGGTTTTTGAGCTCATTCTAACTCCTATTAGTTATTGATACCAGTTACAAGCGCCAGGCCCTTTTCGCTAAAGTTAGCCAACCCGTTGTAGAACTTGATTCGAGTGATCGACTCATCCTTGGTCTCAGACTCACCGATATTGGTAATTCGAATTCCTGCTTCATCTCGAGCGGTCATACCTGCGATGCCCATTGTCATGGACCCGTCGTCCAGCGTACCTGCTAGGATTGATGATGCAGCAGTTTCTGTGCCGTGCGTCTGATCAATCGGCATGTTATCATTGCGGAAGATCGGAGTACCTCTATACGCTGGGACTTGGGCGCCGGAAGGTAGAGTAACTACGTCTCCGATGCTAGCACCTCCAAGGGCTCTCAGCAGCGCGTAATAAGATCGCAACGTACGTGACGGCATCAACATATAGTCCACAATACCATTCTTGTCCGTTACTTGATCCAAAAGTTCGTCCAAGATAGCCAGCGTCAGTGCTGCGCCGTTTGTGCCTGCATCAATTGTTTGAGCGCCGGATGCTAGGCTCAGCAAACCTGTAAATTGATTGGAAGAACCGGTACCTGTTACGAGCTTGTCTCGATAGGTCATGCCGATATTCTTCGCTTTAGACGCGATCTGTACTGCGCGCTGGTCATTAATCCCGCTGCGCGTAGCTTGAATCAACCCGTTAACTTCGGCATCGCCGATTAAGGTGGTCAAACTTGACGTGACTTTCGTGAACGTAGCTGGGTTTTTCGCGGTAATCGTATCTGTTACACCTGCGAATTGAACGGTACCCAAAGCGTTTTCGCGGTTGTACGCAAGCGCGTTACCGTCAATTTCAGTGAACGGCAAGACTTCAAAAAATCGATCTACAACTATAATGTTTTCGATGACGCCTTGAACAAGCATGTCCTGAGAAAGTTTAGCGGATTCTGCTAGGGTTACTGTACTCATATTAATTCTCCGATAGAGATAGTTGCGTTAAAGTTACCGCCTCCACCGGAGGTTCTTATTCTTTTATTTTACACTGTGCAGAGCTTCGTGTACACAGTTAGTTTTACTTATTTGCGTCCAACCCTGCGGTTATCTTTTGCAGCGGTGATAGCTTGCTAAGCTGATCAGCTGTTAGACTTGAAGTCACACTGCCGCCACCTTTGGACGCTATGAACAGGTGACTCGCTGTCTTTTTGAGCGACTTGACCCACTCAGACGGTGGCATCGGTGACGTTCCGTTTTTTCCGTAGATAGTGCGGCCGTCTGCATCGTACGGTACTGCTACGCCTTCTTCGATCTTGTAGATAGACTTGGCTCGCAACACTACATCATCTGCGGCCGTTGGAATCACTCCTGCTGCAGTCGCGGCACGACGAATCGCAGAGTCCACCAACAGAGTTTCAAGTTGTGCGGTCGCGATACTTAGCTGACCATCCGAAGTAACTTTATCCGCCTCAAACTGAGTCTTCATGGATTTGACGCGATCTTCTACCATTGTGGTGACGTCGTCGTCCGTATACTTCGTACCCGCTAGCGCATCAGTTTTGAGTTTGTTGTACTCATCCAAGTTCACGTCCTTGAACTTCGTAAGTCGCTCTGACAACGCGACATTGTTGTCTCGGAACTCATCTAGTCGGCTTTTAGCGACAGCGCCCGTTACGTTTAAGTAGAACACACCGTCATCGCCCTTTTCATAGTGTGTTTTTAGTGACGCATCTACATTGTCAAGTGATTTTTCCGCGAAATTAATTGGCATCGTCTTATCCTATTGGTCTGAGGTTTGTGAATCTGCAGGTTTACTTGTGAAAACTTTCTTGTCCGAATTAACTAGTTCACCTCTATATAAGTTAAAGAAATACGTGTCTTCGTCTATCGCGCCGCTAATGTACGACTCTGTGAGTTGTTTCAACTCCAAGTGACTGAGTTTTGAGTTCAAGAAGTCTTTATTGAGCAATATTGTGGGTATGTCAAAATCTTCGAAGGTCGCTATCCATGTGTATAAGATAATTAGCGCGCGCTCCATCGCATTCGCGATCGACGTTAGTGTCGCGGCCTCACTTGAGTGGCGTAATTTCACTGTGTCAACAGCTTCGGACCCTCTAGAACTTGTATCCATGAGTCGCGTACTGAATTGAGCCATTTGGCTTGTCTTTTCTGAAATAGCTCGCTCAAGACTTGTCAGCCCTAGACCTTGAAACTCTAGGAAATACGCCTTCGCCTTTTCAGGTATCGACCACGCAGTCTGTCCGCCGATTTTCAACTTTGTATCTGAGCTAGCGCCACTGATAACTGGTGTAGGTAGCGCTGTGAAGTGTCTACCGTGTTCTAAGTCAGCGCTCGTCAGGTACTGACTCAAGTTAACGTCCACAATATCTAAAATTGGAGGTTTAACTACAGCTGCGGTAATACCTTCAGGCGTAACAAACATCCCAGGTATCGACGTAAGCGACATATTCCTTACTTTCGGCACAACAGCTTCGACGACGTTCATTTCAGAGTCGTAGACAGTGACCACGTACTCTCCGGACGATACGTCGAGTAACCTGTATCGAACGACAGTCGCAAGAGCATACTTATCCGCATGTGGAGCTGTAACCACTGATTCTTGGACTACGGCCCACAACAGCGAGCCGTCAGATTGAGTTTGCCAGTTTATTACTTGTTCAGCTGAAAAAGTCGTTATATACGGGTCGCCACCTTCTTTGGGCCAGTCAATTAAAGTCAGTACGCGACCAGTTAGCAGTAACTCGCGTGCTATACGAACTCTTACTTCCTCAAACGACAGTGTCATGTCGACGTCAATGAAGTACTTTTTCATCTCCGAACTATACTCGAGTGTCGGCATCCGTCGAGTTAGCATCCCGACTAGTCCGTCTAAACTGCGACCTGCAGCGCTAAAAAATAAAGCTCGTGTTTTATACGCACCATATTCGGTCGTGCTCTGCGCACCTAAGCGAGGTAAGTATTTTACCCCTTTAGCTTTTATCGCGTCAGAACCCGCGACGACATCTTTGCATCGCGTCCACTGGTCTATGACTTGTCTATATTCTGGGTGCAAACTATTGATCGGCATATTAAAATCCTTCGTATTTCAGTTCAACTACTTCTGAGCTAGCGTGCAGTACCAAGTACCTGACTACATCATATACGTGATCTTCAGACTCAGTATTAACGTCTTCTAAATTCTTTTTATCCACTTGCAAATGCGGTAGCTGCTCGACGGTATTCACACATGTATCAAACACTTTGAAAAACGGCTTTTCTGGTGCGGCTTTATTCGCCTCAGTTACCATTTGGTTTAAAATACACAGCCCAAGTACCCTGCTCCCGGGTTTCTTGTTCGACTCATTCCACCGTATTCCTTCTTCCTCCATGAGGTCGGCTATCGATGGTCCTCTGTCTCTATTAAATATCGAGTTGTCCGCCGGACCCGGTACCACGTTGTTTATCATGATATCGATCTGCTTTATTCTGACAGCTGTGTCGCTGGGTTGCTCTTTAATACCTTCTCCGTACTGATCCGCTCCGTACAGTTCTCTTATAATGAACATGCTTCCCTTGGGCGCCGATCTCGTGGTACCGTCATCTGTCGTATAGTCGTCACCATTTGATGTCGCACACCAGAGCACTGCGTATGGAGCGCTATACCCGTAGTCATATCCGCGCTTTATGGTCCACGTTACTGGGATATTAAACGGAGTCACCACGTTCATCTCATCCGTCCAGTCTGCTATAGCGGTCGTGTCGCTCACGTCCCAGTTCCCTGTGAGCATCGCGTCTATGAGTGTAGCTTTACCTAGGCCGCGTAATTTGAACTCATACTCTGGGTCGTTTTCCGCTAGCATCTTGTTATCTGCTAACATCGCAGGTATGAACTGTCGTATCATCCTACCATCATCGATGGGCGCCCTATGAATTTTCAACCCATGATCAACGAACCCGCGTTTGAAGTACTTATGACTCACGCCCCCAGGGTTCGATGCGTACAAAATTCTCGGAAACTTGTTTTTATACTTATCAGGGAGTTGCAAGGAACCTAGCCGGCTCCTAGACCTGAGAAACCTTATCATGTATTCTGTGAAGTGCGTGGCTTCGTCTACTATTAGAAACGGTATTTGGGCGCCCTGGTATTGAGCTACGTCGGACTCCCACTGACAGTGAGCTAATTGAATCCTGCTACCATTGGTCCACTCAAATACGTAGTCTTGTTTATTGAATTTGACTAGGTTGTCTTCTATGAACGGGTGTAGCATATCTAAGAGACCGCCTGCTGTGTACAGGTGGTTACTGACCAGCTCTTTGAACGTACGCCTAAAAATGTACGTGTGCAGACCAGGTATTTCCATACTGTATATTATGGCAGCAGCGCGTATGAGAAACGACTTCCCTCCACCTGCGGCACCGCCGTACAGTATTTCTGTGGCGTCCGTTGTTAACGCCACATTTTGTTTTGTGTAAAGTCTTATAGACACTCGCCACTCCGCAGCAAATATTAATCCCTAAAGCGTGTAGGTAGCTCCAGATCGCCGTCTACTGCATCATCTACTACGACCCTTAGGACCCCTAAGTCAGTCTTGATGTTTGCCTTTATTTCCATTGATTTGAGTTCTGGCTCGCAGTACTTAACGATCGTTTTGTGACAGATTATCTTGTCCGATACAGACGTTGACTTGTCTAGCCCGATTGTGGCTAGCTCTTTTAACGGGTGGTACTCTGGATGGACCTCTTGCAGCATTTTAAGTACATTAGATCGAGTATCTACGATACCATTTGTTTCAGTAACCATTGTGACCTTCCGTTGTTCAAGATTACACTGTACTGCGCAACGTTACCAATGTACAACTTAATTTTAAACTGTGTTTATAGGGCGCATCACTGGTGCGGTGTGCGATGAAAAAAAAAAAAAAAAAATTAGGTCGATAAAGGTTTTGGAGTGCGATGTGCGATGTGCGTCGGGTTTGGAACGTGATAAAGGGTTTGGAACGTGATAAAGGGTTTGGAACGTGATAAAGGGTTTGGAACGTACAAAATACGTCGGGACCAGGCCCGTGGAGCCGTTGAGTCGAGGGCCCCCATGCGAATTCTATCCTACCGTGTTCGTCGCTCATTGTACACTGTTATTTTAATTCTTTTTCGTAGCCATGATTTGTTTGATTTGTACACAATTATTTTCAAATTTCGAACAAAAAAAATGGGCTCCTTATAAGGAGCCCAAGGTGTGAGTTTTTTAGTTTTTATTCTTCAGCGGCCTCCAGGGCTGCTGTGACAGCCGCCGCTTCTGCGGCCTTCTGAGCCTTGCGATATACGGCCTTGAACGTGTAGCCGTTGCGGGCGCTGTACACTTGGCCATAAGATAGCTCTAAGGCGGCCGCGGCGTCTTTGTGCGACAGATCTTTGTGTTCGCCTGACAAGATCATTTCAGCGTGCTTCTCGGTCATCTCATGCTTGCTCTTCGGTCCACGTGAAGACGTTGGTTTTTCGAGTGCGTTGATCGCTTCGATAACTTCGTTGAGTTTCACCGCGATTGCCTTCATATTGAGCTTCGCGCTAAGATCTAGCAGTTCAACCCTTAGGTCTGTAGCTGCGTCGTTTTGAGTTCCTGTGTCGTTTTGAGTTCCCGCGTCTTGAGTGTTCATGATGTGTAGTCCTATTTAGTTATTATGAGCGTTGATTTATTCAACTATTCTATTATCTAATAAGTCGAGCGATTTGTACATATTTATTTCAATTTGTTTTTGGAACCATATTTAACCTGGTTTGTACACATTTATTTCAATTTGTTTTTGGAACTATATTTAACCTGATTTGTACACATTTATTTCGATTCAAGGAGGGAGCCGGGAGGGAGCCGGGAGGGAGCCGGGAGGG
>CAYQFN010000018.1:0-17517 GCA_964416685.1 uncultured Thermotogae bacterium
AGACGAACGAGCAGAAGTTGCACTGGATGCAGTTGTCCGGGTTCCACTCCGGAACACTGATCGCCACTCCACGCTTTTCGTACTGGCTCGTGGCAGTGGGGAAGGTTCCGTCCGGCCCTGTCCACTCGTACTTGCCATCGAGATCAGCGGCGAACGCGCTCACCGGAAGCATGTCTCCTTCCTGCAGCTCCATCGGGCGCATCACCTTGATCACCCAGTCTGGGACCTGCAGCTCGTTGTTCCCATCCGAGCCGGAAGCTGATGCCCAGGATGCGGGAATGTTGATCTCAACGAGGTTGTCCAGCGCAGCATCGACGCCGGCGTTGTTCATCTGCACGACCTTCTCGCCCTTCTTCCCGTAGGCCTTGACGATCGCCTCCTTGAGGCGTGCGATTGCCTCATCGACGGGGAGAACGCCGGCCAGCTTGAAGAAGACGGTCTGCATGATCATGTTGATCCGTCCACCGAGGCCGACCTCTCCGGCCAGCTTGACCGCATCGATCGTGTAGAACTTGAGGTGCTTCTCGGCGATCGTACGCTTCAGGGACGCGGGGATATTTGCTTCCAGTTCGTCTCCCGTCCACGGGCAGTTGAGCACGAATGTTCCATTCTCCTTGATTCCTGCCAGCAGATCGTACTTGTGAACGAATGCCGGGTTGTGACAGGCGATGTAGTCGGCGTTCTTCACGAGATAGGGTGACTGGATGGGGGACTTTCCGAAACGCAGGTGGGACATGGTGATCCCGCCCGACTTCTTGGCGTCGTAGGCAAAGTAGGCTTGTGCGTAGAGATCCGTGTTGTTCCCCACGATCTTGATCGCGCTCTTGTTCGCTCCGACGGTTCCGTCGGCGCCCAATCCCCAGAATTTGCACTGGATTGTCCCTTCTGGTGCAACGTCGATCTCCGGTTCCATGGGAAGCGAGGTGTTGGTAACGTCATCGATGATCCCTACTGTAAAGTGGTTCTTTGGCGACTCACCCTTCAGATTGTCGAAGACGGCCTTGACCATCGCCGGCGTGAACTCCTTCGATCCGAGGCCGTAGCGCCCGCCGACCACGAGACGATTGTCTCCGTGTTCCTTAAGCGTCGTCGAGACGTCCTTGTAGAGCGGCTCACCGTCGCTTCCTGATTCCTTGGTGCGATCGAGTACCGCGATTCGCTTGGCGCTCTGGGGAAGGGCCTGCAGGAAGTGCTCGGCTGACCACGGGCGGTAGAGGCGAACTTTTAATACCCCCACCTTCTCGCCCTGCGAGTTCAGGTAATTGACCGTCTCCTCAGCGACGTCGCACGATGATCCCATCAGAATGACTACGCGCTCTGCATCCGGTGCTCCGACGTAGTCGAACAGGTGATACGTGCGGCCGGTGAGCTCGCTCACCTGCTTCATCATCTCCGCGACGATCCCCGGCGTTGCCAGGTAGTACTTGTTCGCCGCTTCGCGCCCCTGGAAGTAGATGTCCGGGTTCTGCGCGGTCCCCCGCAGGTGGGGGTGCTCAGGGTTCATCGCCCGCTTGCGGAACGCCTCGATCTCTTCCCACGGAGCGAGCTTTGCCATATCGTCGTAGTCCAATACGTCAACCTTCTGGATCTCGTGCGAGGTGCGGAATCCATCGAAGAAATGCAAGAACGGGACCTTCGAGCGCAGCGCCGAGAGGTGAGCGACGAGGGCCAGGTCCATCACTTCCTGCACCGATGCCGAGGCGAGGAGGGCAAATCCCGTCTGGCGGGTGGCCATTACATCGGAGTGGTCGCCGAAGATGGACAGGGCGTGCCCGGCCACAGCACGCGCCGAGACGTGAAATACCCCCGGCAGGAGCTCACCGGCGATCTTGTACATGTTGGGGATCATCAACAGCAACCCCTGCGATGCGGTGAACGTCGTCGTCAGAGCGCCGGCGACGAGTGAGCCGTGCACCGCTCCAGCTGCACCGGATTCCGCCTGCATCTCTGTCACCTGCAGTGGTTGTCCGAAGATATTCTTTCGTCCGTGCGCCGCCCAGGTATCAGCGACCTCGCCCATCGGCGAGCTGGGGGTGATCGGGTATATCGCGGCGACGTCGCTGAATGCGTAGGCAACGTGTGCTGCTGCCGTATTTCCGTCTATCGTCATCATGTGCCTTTCTGCCATATGCTTCCTCCTCAATCTTAGCAACGGTGATGGATTTAGTCTCTGGCACAATTGTAACCCTCCCTTTTGGCTAGCACAATGCGCGCTGAGCCTTGCATTGGTGATGCTTCCATTGCGAACGGCAACTGCCATCCCTCTCGTGGAGAGAGGCAGGCATTGGCCGCTATCGCATGAGTGGCATCGCGAGCCCGAGACATCCAGCCAAGCGTTTGATCGGAGAAGAGGAGCCGATATACTTTAATGTAACGCCGATGAACAACAACACGTCATTATGGAGCAATCGTGGTTTTCTCCTCGTCTGGGCGGGGCAGACTCTGTCGATGTTTGGCAGTCGTCTGACCTATATTGCGCTCCTCTGGTGGGTCTTGGAGAAGACGGGGTCAGCGACTGCCCTGGCGGGTGTTGCCATCGCCACAGTTCTCCCTACCTTCTTCCTGGGACCGATCGCAGGGGTGTTTATCGATCGGCTTGACAGAAGGAGACTGATGCTGGCGATGGATATGGTGAATGGCTTGATCATCGGAACAGCCGCCACTCTCCTGTTCATCGGAAGGCTGCAGATATGGCAGATATACCTCTTCTCTATCCTCTCCTCCACGGCTACCGTCTTTCATCGGCCGTCCCTTCAATCCTCGATCCCGAACCTTGTGGAGCCAGAGCAACTCACAAAAGCCAACTCGCTCTACCAGATTTCTAATGGCATTACTGGAGTTGCCGGGCCAGCACTGGGAGGGATCCTGGTCGGCTTCATCGGCAGCGGCCCGACGATGTGGGTCGATGCGATCACGTTCTTTGTCGCGGGCATATCGCTTTCCTTAGTAGCTTTCCCCTCGCCGCGAGCCGTCGCGAGCAGCGGTTTGAGATCCATCTTCTCCGACACCCTCTCTGGCTTCAGGTTCCTCTACCACAAGAAGACCCTCTTGTTCATGCTCCTTCTCTTCGGGCTGGTTAACTTCCTCCTTGCCCCGACGAGCGTTCTCTTTCCGATAATGGCCAAGAATGTGCTTAACGTTGGCGCACAAGGATTTGGCCTATTCGGCTCAGCCATTTCTGTGGGAATGATCTTCGGGGGCCTCTTGACTGCTCGCCTGAAACGCTTCCGGCACCACGGCCTGGGGATCATCTGCGGGCTTGTTCTTCTCGGAGTGATGTTGGCCGTGTTTGGCTGCTCGCGGAACATGATTCTCTCCATGTTGTCATTGGCGATCGTAGGGCTGGCGGTGGCGATCGTTAACACCCTTGAAGCAGTTATCTTTCAGACGCGCGTACCAAACGAGCTGCAAGGGCGGGTCTTTGCCGCACAGTCTGCCATAACAGACGGCTTGCAACCGATCTCTCTTGCCTTGACCGGTGCGCTGTTAGCCGTTCTATCCGCTCCTACGATTACCATTGCAAGCGGAGTTGCGGCTGCTCTCGCCGGCTTGGGAGCACTTGCAGCGAAGAGAATGAGGGAGCTCTAGCAGCGACTCACCCTTCTCTGCCAAGAACAAGAGATTCTGTTCGCCTGTGACAATCATTTGCGCGAAGGGCCTGTAGGAGATAAGCTAGGCTTTGCTGTGCGAACAGACAACATATCGATGGACAATAATGATGATGAATAATGAACAGGCCGCGGTGTTGGGCCGCCGATGTCTAAGACTTGCTCTTGCTAGGCATAATAAGAATGAAATCTCAAGAGTAAGGAGGCACGAACATGAAGAGATTGGCAAGAACCTTCCTGTTGCTCGCGGTGGTGGTGTCGCTGTTTGTCGCCATTACGGCAGTAACGGTGTCGGCCGATCCGATCCACGTTGCTGGGGGGCCACGCCTCACGAGCTTCTCCACCCCGATACATGTAGGTGGGGGATTCACTACGCTATCCTCGCCGATACATGTGGCCGGCGACTAATCAGCACTCTTAGGAGGTGACGGTGTGGTCGATGGACTGACTGTCGGCCGTCGCGAGGTTTCAAAGGATGCTGTACGAAAGACCTCGACCGCGCTGGACCTCCTTGTTCAAGAAGGAACATTCGATGTTACCTGGCAGCGCATACTGGCTGGGAAGTATTTTTTTCTGGATGCGGCAAGTGATTGGGAAGGTTTTGAATTCATTTATATCCTCAGTGGCTTGTTACGCGTTACGGATGATGATCTTCTCCTGCGCGCCGGGGATTATTTGTACCATCACGGGCTTCCACAACGGGCCCATTTTCAGGTGGAACAGGATGTTGAACTCCTCCTCATCTCTTCCCCTCCAAGCTTTCACCTGATGCGTGATGAAATCCAAGAGATCCTGCAGCTTGCCCGCTCAGTTGAGGAGAAGGACGAAGCTACGGAAGGGCATTGCCACCGTTTGGAGCGGCTAGCGATTGCCACAGGCGAGAAGCTCAATCTGACGGGCGATCAGTTGGTCGCTCTTTCATATGCTGCGTATTTGCACGATGTGGGAAAGGTCAAGGTCCCCGATGAGATCTTGAACAAGCCGGGCCCGCTCACCGATGAGGAATGGGGGGAGATGCGCAAGCACCCTGATTACGGTGCACAGATGCTTGCTGGCAAGGATTTCCTGCAGGATGCAGCAAGAATAGTGCGTGCTCATCACGAGCGCTACGATGGGAGCGGATACCCGCGCGGCCTTTCCGGTGACGATATTCCGATCGAGGCGCGGATCATCGCTGTTGTCGACGCCTACGATGCGATGATCTCCGACAGGCCCTATCGAAAGGCTCTTTCTAAGGGAACAGTGATCGCTGAACTAGAAAAGAATTCAGGCTCTCAATTTGACCCGCTGGTAGTGCAGGCTTTCCTCAGCGTGGTTGGCGGAAGCAACGGAGAGGGAAATGTGGCATAAACTGCTGCGTGGAAGGGCAAGGCACTTTATCCTCCTCTTGCCGATGGGGTTAGCTGTTGGAGCCGTGGCGGGAGTCGGGTTTCACGACGTGCTGTTCGGCCTTGCCGTCGGCGCCATCTTCGGGATGGCTCTCGCGCTCTTGCTCACCCTGCAGACGCACTGACCCCACACTTGTGATCTGTGCGGGGCCAGTGCGTCTATTTTACCTAGAAGTCCTTCAGCAAGGTGTCTAGGTTAGGTAGTCCGATCTCTTGCAGCTCGTAGCGCACACGCGTTGCCGGCACTTTGAACGTGATCAACCGAGTCAGATCAATCGGCGTGCCGATGACGACCGCGTCGCAATCAACGCGATCGATGGTTTCCTGTAGGTCCTTGATCTGCCGCTCGCCGTATCCCATCGCAGGCAGTAAATGCCCGATCTTGGGGTACTTGTTGTAGGTATCGGTGATGGATGCAACGGTGTACGGCCGCGGATCGATGATTTCACTCGCATTGAACCTCTTTGCGGCGATCGTTCCGGCACCGTACTTCATCCCGCCGTGCGTGAGCGTCGGACCATCCTCGATGACGAGTACGCGTTTGCCACGGATGGCTGATGGATCGTCGACAGAGATCGGCGATGCGGCCTCGATGATGCGCGCTTTCGGATTGACGTCGATCACGTTGTGACGCACGAATTGGATGTCATCAAAAGACGCGGTATCCACCTTGTTGATCACCACGATATCGGCCGTGCGCAGGTTCACCCCGCTCGGGTAGTAGAGGAGCTCGTGCCCGGCGCGGTGTGGATCGACAACGACGATCGATAGGTCCGGCTTGTAGAAGGAGAAGTCGTTATTCCCCCCGTCCCAGATGACGACATCCGCCTCTTCTTCGGCCTTGCGCAGGATCTTCTCGTAGTCCACACCGGCATAGACGATCGTCCCGTTATCGATGTGCGGTTCGTACTCCTCGCGCTCTTCGATTGTGCACTCATACCTGTCGAGGTCGGCGTAGGTCTCGTAGCGCTGCCACTCCTGTTCTACGAGATTTCCGTAGGGCATGGGGTGACGAATGACGGCCAGCTTCTTTCCGCGGCTCTTCAGGATCTCAGCCACGCGCCTGGTCGTCTGGCTCTTCCCTGAGCCCGTACGGACAGCCGTGATCGATATCAGAGGTTTCTTGGGCTCGACCATGGTCGACTTGGTCCCCATCAGCATGAAATCAGCACCAGCTGAGTTGACCAGCGCGGAGCGCTCCATGACGTATTGATTAGTGACGTCGCTGTAGGCGAAGACAACGAGATCGACATCCCTTTCCTCGATCAGCTTCTCCAGATCGGATTCCGATTCGATCGGTATGCCGTTAGGATAGAGCTTGCCCGCAAGCTCGGCAGGGTAGGCCCTTCCATCGATATCCGGGATCTGTGTCGCCGTAAACGCCACAACTTCGTACTCCTCGTTATCGCGGAAGTGGACGTTAAAATTGTGGAAATCGCGCCCCGCCGCTCCCATGATGATCACTCGCTTCTTCATGTCATCACTCCTTTTGTACATCTGGTGAGGCATTATACCGAGAGCTAGGAATAACCTTCAACCCCCTTGCATTCGGGGAAGCATCGCGATTATGATTAGGGCGACATGTCACTTGCCAACAAGATCACCATTGCCCGTGGAACACTGATCGTCCCGATCCTTGTCTTGCTCTTCACTGGACGACGAGAGATTGCCCTTGTCCTGTTCCTCGTGGCCAGCGCCGCTGATATCCTCGATGGGATGTTGGCCCGTAGCAGGCATGAGGTGAGTAAACTGGGAAAGGTGCTCGACCCGGCAGTGGACAAGATCCTCTATGCATCACTTGTCGTTTCGCTGTGGACGATGGGAACCATTCCCCTGCAGTGGCTCGTGCTCTTCTTCATTCCGCACGTTGCATTGGGGATTGGTGCAATCTTTCTTCACCTCTTGACGAAGAAGGTACAGGGCTCGCGCATACTGGGGAAGACCGCCTCTGCCCTCACGTTTCTTGCCATGAGCCTGATGCTCGTTAACGTAAGGCCCGGTCTCATCCTATTCTACGTTGCTGTCGGCATGACATACGCTGCCGCTATCGATTATCTAATTGGCGCTCTTAAGATCTCTCATCAAAAATGAAGATCGTTTGCTATGTCATCGAGGGAGATGCCCTCTGGAACGGCAAATTCAGGCGGGATTGGAGCGGTGAAGGACATGTATTCTCCGCTTTGTGGGTGTGCAAATTCTAGGCGCCACGCGTGCAGCATTAATCGCCCATTTACGTGCCCGTAGAGCACATCGCCAATGACCGTGTGGCCGATGTAACGCATATGGACGCGTATCTGATGCGTTCGCCCCGTGCGCAGGTGCAGCATGAGGAGGCTAGAATCGGCGTTCCTTTGCAAGACACGGAACTCTGTCTGGGCTGCTCGTCCTTGTGAGTTAATCGCCATATAACGAGGATTCGTTGGGTTGCGTCCGATGGGAGCGTCGATCATCCCTTCTTCCTCATTCACGATTCCCTCCACGCGTGCGATGTACAGCTTGCGTACAGTGCGGGCGGCGAATTGCTCCTTGAGTGCGTGCATTGCTGATGGAGTCTTCGCGATGACCATGGTGCCGCTCGTATCCTTGTCCAGGCGATGAACGATACCCGGGCGCGATGAGTCGTCATCGACGGGGAGATCACGATCGACAAGGAGCCCTTGTACTAGGGTGGTCTCGTTATGTCCGGCCCCGGGGTGCACAACCAGTCCGGGTTGCTTGTTAACGACGACAATCGAGTCGTCCTCATATAGGATTTCGAGTTCGAGAGCTCTTGGGACGAGATCCTCTTCCTCCGGCAGATCGCAGGAGATCGTCTGATTCGGGCGGATGCGGTACGACGGCTGAGTGATAACGCTCTCCCCGACGGTGACCCGCCCCGTGCGGATTAATCGCTGGATCGCACTTCTGGAGATGCTCGCCACATTACTCGCTAGATAGCGATCAAGTCGCAGCCCCCTTTCCATTTCTGTTACGGTGAATTGAATCTTACCCATTGTACTCCTGTTGTTTGCCGATGTTGCTGTAGCGTATAATACGAGCATCATGTGAAGAATGGAAGCGCACTGGAAAGCGAGATCATCGTGATCTGCCTGTGGGCGCTGTTCTTCTTTACGAGGAGAGTGAACCGAAGCCTTTTCGGGATGAGATGAATATTGCATTTATAGAAGCCTTGGAAGAGATGGCAAAAGAGAAGGGCCTTCCTCGCGAGGACCTGTACGATGCCATCCGACTGGGCCTGGCAGCCGCCTACCGTGAGGAGCATCACACAGGGGCGGAGAGCGAGGTCGACGTGGAGATCGATCAGCACTCGGGGGATATTTTCATCAATGGTGAGCAAATTGAGTTAACTAACTTCGGTCGGATCGCCACCAAAAAAGCAGAGGAGACAATCCGTCAGGCGATCACTCGCAAGCGACGTGACATCGTGTACGATCTCTACATCAACCGGGTCGGTGAGATCATCAGCGGCTCGATTCATCGATTCGAAGGCAAGGATGTGTGGGTGAACCTGGGTGAGGTGGAGGCGATACTGCCTAATTCGGAGCGTATCCCCGGTGAACGGTATCATGCCGGCGATCGGCTGCGGGCATATCTTGTCAGCGTTGAGCGCACGCAGGGCGATCCGCGCGTCCTCCTCTCCCGTTCTCATCCCGAGTTTGTTCACCAACTTCTACGGTTGGAGGTGCCCGAGATCGAGGAGGGTACGCTCGTCGTGCGCAGGATCGCGCGTGAGGCAGGGCGCCGTAGCAAGGTGGCGGTCGAGTCTCTTGACCCGAACGTCGATGCCGTTGGAACCTGTGTTGGAGCGGGCGGCGCGCGTGTACGGGTCGTAACGCGCGAGCTCTCGGGGGAGAAGATAGATCTCGTTCGCTGGAGCGATTCCTTGGAACAACTCCTTAAGAACAGCCTTGAGCCCGCATCGGTCATTTCAGTTGATCTCGATGAGAAGAACCGTCGCGCTAAGGTGATCGTTCCTGATGACGAGCTTTCCCTTGCGATTGGAAAGGGAGGACAGAACGTCCGCCTGACGGCAAAGTTGATCGGGTACGATATCGAGGTGACCAGTCCTAGCGAGGAGGCCAGCTAGGCGGGCGCGTATGGCGAGGAAAAGACCGATCAAGGAACGGATATTCTACCGCATCTTTAGGATCAGCCGGCGCTACGCGTGGTGGATAGTGATAGCCTCTCTCCTGATCACGGGGAGCGCCGTTTACTATGTGCGTGACATCCCGATTCGCGGATCGTTCCTCGACTTGCTCCCGCAGAATGACCCATTGATCGAGGACTATCGCCATACCGAAGAGTCGCTCCTGCAGAGTGACTATTTAGCCCTTCTCGTCTCTCTCGATTCTCCGGATTCCCTCAGCGAAGAGGAGCGTACGGCTAGTCTCCTGGCAGTCGCACAGCAGATTAAGGCAGAGCTCGACAAAGACCCGGAGTTCAAAGAGGTCAGCTACGAGCGCGAACTTGCGCCGGAAATCCCCGATCAGTACCTCGTCCTCTATCGCCTGAACAAGGATGAACTGGCGCAGATCGTGACGAGTGTTAAGTCCGCCGAGAAGGCGATCTCTGGATCAGAGCACACGACTCCACAACTGAACATCGACCTTGCTAGTGCCTACCAGCAAGTAAGTGAGGCATTCACGCAGGCGATATACGGCGGGGATACCAGTATGTCTGAGCAAAGCGGTGTGGGAACGATCGCGTCTCAGCTCGATCAAGTTGCCTCCCTGAACTCGGGTATTATTGCCACTATCGATAACCTTGATAGTTTATCACAGGTAACCAGAGACGTGCGGGAGATCAAGAAGGTGTTTGCACCGTCTGCTGAGCCGACTGAGCGTGTGCCAGAGCCGTTCTTCTCCAGTGATCACACGAAGCTTCTCATCAACGTGCACCCCAGTTCTCCCTCCGCGCGCGGTGTTACATACTGCGAGGACGTAGTGACAAGAGTTAACGCGGCACTGTCGCGGGTTGACCTGAAGAGATACGGTGTAAGCGTTGGCATTACCGGCTCATACGCATTCAACACCGAGACTAACTCGGTGATCAACGAAGACATGCTGCGCAGTACGATCATCTCCTCGATCGGAGTATTGGTGATACTCTTCTTGGCCTTCGGTTCTGTCTTCTACAGCGTTGTCGCCCTTATCCCTCTTCTAATGAGTGTCGTTCTTACCATGGCCTGGGCGAAGTTTATCTTTGATGGGTTCAATCTTGTGACCACATTCCTCCCCGCACTTGTACTTGGGTTGGGAATTGACTATAGCATTCACCTCATATCCCGATATGCGGAAGAACGGAGCAAGGGGACTTCGTTTAATCGGGCCCTCTACACGACTGTGTCGAAAAAGGGTGAGGCGGCCTTTGTTGGGGCTGCGACGACGGCCATTGTTTTTCTTGGTCTCCTCCTCTCACGCTCGCGGGCCTTGTTTGAAATGGGGGGAATCACTGGTGTAGGCGTGGTCATCTCCTTCACCGTGACAATCTTTCTTCTCCCGTCGCTTCTCACCCTCTTTCACTTCTTATTTCGCTTTCACCACAAGGAGAGCGTAATCAACCACGCACCGCACTTCACCCGCTTCTTTCAGCTCATCACTGGGAAGGCACGGGCGATAATTGTCATAGTTCTCATCTTAACTTTCTTCATTGCCTTTCAGGCCGCACAGACCAAGTTTGTCTTTACTGGTGGAGACTTGTCTCCCGAAGTGGAGAGTCAGAAGGTATTGCAGGAGGCTCTAACAGCATTTGGAGAGGATAGCACGCATTCCGGTGATTACTATACCTTCTTCGCCAAGGATGAAGAAGATCTGCAGAATATAGTTAGTCACCTGAGAGAGAGCGATTTAGTGGAGGGAATAGACTCTGCGTTGAGCTTTCTGCCGGTAAACTTGGCGCAGCAGCAGAAAGTCCTCGACAACTTAGATATATCGGCATATATTGCCCAATTGGATATAATTGATCGCAGTCTCAGCGAGCGAGCATCGGCACAAACACAGATCAGGACACTTCTCGCTCAGTTTGGGCTCCTACAGTACATCTCCGGAATGAACGGTGAGGCGCAGCTCGCA
This sequence comes from uncultured Thermotogae bacterium, assembly GCA_964416685.1. GTDB lineage: Bacteria > Bipolaricaulota > Bipolaricaulia > UBA7950 > UBA9294 > M55B144. The sequence goes on from CAYQFN010000018.1 coordinate 11,068, forward strand.
ATCAGCGCAAACAAGATCCAGAGACAGCTCAAGACAGTGCAGGAGAGGCTCAATGCAATAGACGTCCCCCTGGCGCAAAATGATATCTCCGCTCTCAAAGAGGAACTGGTCGAGCTTGACCAGAACCTCGCGCAGGTGAAGGAACTTCCTCCTGCAAATATGTTGTTGCGCGACATTTTAATGGCTCTTCCCGAAGGGATTCGCGCTCGTTATCTCGCCCCCGATGGTAGCTATATCGTCCAGGCACGCATGGTTAATACAATCTACCAGCGAGGTAATATACAGCGGTTTAGTGACTATGCGAGTACGTTTGCTGACAGATTTTTCGGCATGCCGCTCGTGACAGGAGAGCTTGAGAATTACATTCGGCGGGATTTCCTTGTATCTACCGTATTTGCACTACTGATGATCGTAATTACGTTGTGGCGCAGCATGGGCGGATGGAAGCGTGGCCTGATCGCTGGTTCCCCGCTTATTCTCGGATATGTGTGGATGCTCGGAGGGATGCGCCTGTTGCAGATAGATTTTAACTTCATAAACATCGCGATATCACCGTTACTGATTGGTTTTGGTGTCGATGACGGAATTCATATCATGCATCGGTATCTGGAAGAAAGGACGATCTCCCCTGACGGGGCGGCCGAACGGGCGGGGCAAACGACGGCGGTGGCTGTTCTCGTTACGTCGCTGACGACAATGCTAGTTTTTGGTAGCTTGTTAATAGCGCGCACTCCAGGATTGCGTCTTCTCGGGGTGTCTGCATTGCTCGGTATCGGGTTCACCCTCTTGTTCAGCTTTGTCTTCCTCCCGGCGCTCCTACATATCACGGGAGAAAAACGGGTATAATGAATGGTTGTTTTGGTGACAGCAGGGGTACAAAGGACGGGAAATGATGGGTTTACTAGGATATATAGGGCTGGGGCTGTGCATCGTTGCTGGACTCGCGGCTGGGTATCTTATCGGGAGCGTGCCGCGGCGACGTAAGGAAGAAGAGTACCTGCAGCAAGCGCATGAAGAAGTGGAGCGACTGAAGGCGGCCACGCTTCTGGATGGACAACGGGAAATCGAGAAGCTGCGCGACGAACTCGAAGATCGCAGCAAGCGCCGCGAGGAGGAGTTCTCTCGCATGGAGGAGCGCATCCTCCAACGTGAGGATCGATTAGGCAGGAAGTCAAACTACCTCGAGCAGATTGAGGACTCGCTGCGCAAGGATGAGGAGGAAGTTGAGCGCTTGAAGAAGGAGGGGGCCGAGCTTCTTGACGAGGCGAGAGTGCAGTTGGAGCGCGTCTCTGGCTGGAGTCGGGATGAGGCACGGGAACACCTGTTGAAAGTGGTGGAGAGCGAGTCACAGCGTTTCTTCTCCCGCAAGGTGGAGGAATCCGAGCGTAGGGCACGAGAGGAATCGCAACAGCGCGCCGCGAAGATCCTCGCCACAGCGGTGCAACGCTATGCGGCAGAATACGTGGAGGAGCATACCACGAGCTCTGTTCCTATCCCCTCGGAGGAGTTCAAGGGCAGGATCATTGGACGTGAGGGGCGCAACATAAAGACCTTCGAAGCCCTGACCGGCGTCGAGTTGCTGGTCGATGATACTCCGGAGATGGTTGTCCTCTCCTGTTTTCATCCGCTCAGGCGCGAGGTGGCGCGCATGGCGCTCATTCGATTGATCGAAGACGGGCGCATCCACCCGGCGCAGATCGAGGAGAAGGTGCAGCGTGCGAAGGCGCGCCTTGCGGAAAAGATCAAAGAGGAAGGGAAAAAGGCGGCGTTTGATCTGGGCATCGACCTCCACCCCGAGCTTGCTGCGCTCCTTGGTCGTCTTAAATACCGCACGAGCTACGGCCAGAATCAGCTGGCCCACTCACTCGAGGTGAGCTCCATCGCCAAGATGCTGGCCGATGAGTTGGGAATTGACGCGAAAAAGGCAAAGCGCGCCGGGCTGCTGCATGATATCGGAAAGGCAGTTGATCACGAAGTCGACGGTCCGCACGCCCTGATCGGCGCCGATCTCGCCCGTCGCTATGGCGAAGGACCGGATGTTGTGCACGCTATTGCCGCGCATCACGAAGACATCCAGCCGAACAGTGTGCTTGACGTTCTCATCCAGGCTGCTGATACCTTGTCCGCGGCCCGCCCTGGAGCGCGGCAGGAGACGTTTGAGCGCTACATCCAGCGCTTGCATGATCTGGAGGAACTGTGTCGGTCGTTCCCCGCTGTGCAAGAGGCGTACGCACTGCAGGCCGGGCGCGAAGTGCGAGTGATGGTGCAGCCAGAGCGAGCCAACGATGACGTGGCGGCAAAGCTAGCCTATGACATCGCGCGGGCGATCGAGGGTGAGCTCAGCTACCCAGGGGAGATCAGGGTCAATGTGATCCGGCAAACCCAGTTCACTGAAAGCGCGAAATAGCGCTCCAGTCAACATGCACGGTGCAGCGAGCGGGTGAGGAAGATGTTCTTGTCATCCTCCGCCTGCCTTGTTTGCTTGAAGCAGTCCATGTACCATTCTGCAGAACTTGAGTTTCTGCCTAAAGGAGTGAGTGACGGAAGATGTATAACTTTTTCGAGCGGCACAAGAAGGCGATTATCTGGACCATTGTCTTTGCCTTTCTCATCGGAGGTGTGGGTCTGTTCGGCCTCAATCAGGCCGGCAGGTTTAGGAGGTCATCGAGCACTGATCAAACGACGAGCGTTGCAGCAACGGTGAATGGGACGAAAATCCTGCGTAGCCAACTGGACACTGCGTCAACGAACTTATCGAATATGTACCGTCAATACTATCAGCAGATGGGGCAGGACCCAAGTTCCTTATTTGCTGGTGCAAGCGGTGCTTACTTCCAGCTCTCGATTAATGGACAAGCAATGCAGGAGCTGATCCGTGAGGCACTGTACGCACAACAGGCAAAACAGATGAAGATTAAGATTTCGTCTAGAGATATCGACGCTCAAGCTGATAAGACATATAACGATATACTCGCTAACAATAACATTACAGAAGATCAACTGAAAACCTACCTGCAAGGACAGGGGAAAACCCTCGAAGAATTCAAGAAAGAATTGCACGATGACGCGGAGAGGCAACTGCGCGACAAGGCGTTACATGACGCAGTCGTTGGGAACATCGAACCGACCGACGATGAGCTTGAAGCATATTTCGAGAAGAACATATCCAACTACACCGAGCATGAGCAGGTCAAGGCATCGCACATTCTAGTTGCGGATCTAGACACAGCGAACAAGGTCCTCGATGAGCTGAACAACGGCGCAGACTTCGCGGCATTGGCTAAGGAATACTCCATCGATAGCGGCACCAAGGACAACGGCGGTGACCTCGGTTGGTTCGGTCGTGGGCGGATGGTGAAGGAATTTGAGGATGCCGCCTTCTCCCTCAAGGTCGGCGAGATCAGCCAGCCAGTGAAGACGCAGTATGGTTATCACATTATCAAGGTTACCGATCACAAGGATGCACACACCCCGACCCTTGCCGATGTGAAGACGCAGGTGCACGACGATTATGTAAAAGAAGTGGGGGACAAGAAGTTCAGCGACTGGTACAAGAACATTCATGATCAGGCGCAGATTGTTATCAATCTACCGCTTGTGAACGCGTACATGATCGAGCAGCAAGACCAAGACAAAGGATTGGCCGAGTTCGAACGCATCCTGGATGAGGGCTTATCGGATGATTCTTACCTCCCCTACTACATCGGGCGGATTTACGAAGCGAAGATGACGGCCGCCCAGCAGGATAAGAAGACACTCGATGACAAGACCGATCAGACCGATGCTGACAAGGAACAGATTGCGACATTGGCAAAAGAGATCGATGAGTATAAAGCGAACGCTCTCAGTGCCTACCTGAAGGCTCTGGAGAACACGGACACCGACGAGGCATTCCTGCGGCGTGTTCTCACCCTCGCCCCGGACAGTACAACCGCCATCTATCTCTACGGAAAGCTCCTGGCGGAACGCGGTGATACGTTGGGGGCGGACACGCGATTCCAAGAGGCGATCAGCAAGGATGAAACCTATGTTCCCGCATATATCGGTTCAGGGGACATGGCGATGGAGAGCGGTAACTACGAGCGCGCGGTGAAGCAGTACCAGTCTGCCCTCGATCTACGACCTGGCGATGTGAGTATCTTGACGAAGCTCGCCTCAGCCTACCTAGCTTTGAAAGACGTCGATGGCGCGCAGAAGACGCTTGATCAGATCGCACAAACAGACCCGAATAATATCAAACTGATCATCGGCCTTGGTGACCTCGCCTACGAGCGATTGACCGCGGCGATTTCCAAGCGTGACACGTTGAGTGCCAAGACGGATCGTACAGCGGATGAAGACGCTCAGCTCAAGGAGCTGAACGATCAGATCACACAGTACGAGAAAGAGGCTGTCGATCAGTACATAAAGGCGATCGGGAAGGGCGGTTCGCTCGATGTGTACATCAAGCTGGGTAACGCCTATCTCGCTGGCGGTGACCTGGAGAAAGCAAAGCAGAACTTCCAGCATGTCATACTGCGCTCACCGTACAAGGCGGAAGCCTACTCTGGTCTTGCGCAGACGCTACTCCAGCAGGGAGACAAGGAAGGCGCTATCAGTAACTACCGCCTGGCCTTCACCCGCACGTTTGATAAGGGAAAGAAGGAGCAGCTAGGCGAAACACTGATTTCGCTCGTCCCTGATGACATGGATGTGCGCTTGCAGCTTGCCGCCGTTTATTCTAGTGAATACAAGTGGAGTGCAGCCATCAAACAGTATGCTGTTGTTCTCGATGCCCGACCTGACTCCCTTGAGGCGTATCGCGGGATTGCCGAAGCCTACAAATGGCGGGCCGAGTACGACACATCGATCGACTACCTGACGCGTGCACTACAGCATGCCCCTGATGCCGCGGACAAAATCGACCTGTACAACAAGATCGTCGACATTAATCAGAGGCAGGTCGGGCAAGCCAAACCGCTGACCGAAGCTGGCCTCGATGCGCTATTTCAGTTGGCAAAACTCTATCTGGCGCAGGGAGACCAGGACAACGCCAAGGCGAAACTGCAACAGCTTGTCTCGGCAGCTCCCGACTATCGTGCTGACGAGGTGGCTTCTATGCTTGTGAAGGTGGGGATTACGCCTCCGGCACCGACCCAGACCCCAAGTGAATCCGTGCAGCCGGAGGCTAGCGAGTCGGGGAGCGACACGGTGCATCCGACGCCAGGGTCAAATGAATGATCGTAACACCTTTTCCGATCTCGTTGCGCTGATTGCCAGGCTTCGCGCATCGGATGGATGCCCATGGGATCGGGCACAGACACACGCAAGTCTGCGCCCATACGTCCTGGAAGAGGCGTACGAGGTCATCGCGGCGATCGATGAGGGTGAGCCATCCTCTCTTGCCGACGAGCTGGGCGATCTGCTGTTACAGGTGTTGTTGCACAGCCAGATCGCTTCCGAGAACGGTGATTTTACGATCGAGGATGTCATCGACGGCCTGGTGCGCAAACTGATAAGGCGCCATCCGCACGTCTTTGCCGATGCCCCGGACGACTTGGCCTCCATCAACCGCACCTGGGACGAGGTCAAGCGCAAGGAAGGGCGTAGCAAGGCACAGCTTCCGACCATTCTCACTGCAAGGAAGCTCGTCGATCATCTGTCCTACTCACCGCAGGAGATCGAACAGAGTGATTATTCTGATGACGAGGCGCGCACCGGCGGTATGATCCTTGCAGCGATTGCCCGCGCCTGGAAGGATGGGGTCGACCCGGAGATCGCGCTGCGTAAGGCGATTCTTCACTTCTCGGAGAAGCTCAATGTGATGAGGGACTGATGCGTGAAGCCAGCGTATACTGGGTCAACACGACCGAGCGGGAGGTCCACTTCATCGACGCCATCCTGAGCGCCTACGACGGTTTGGCCAACGTGCGCCGCGACTATCGTCTACACGACGGCAAGGTCTTCTTCAAGATCTACGTTGCCCCCGGCATGGAGGAGGAATTTGAAGAAGTCATGGATCGGCTGTGCCGGCAGGCAGAGATTGGTGAGTTCTTCCGTGGAGAGGACGATGAAGCTGCTACGGCCGCGTGAAGAAGTTCACTCTCTCTTCGAGATCGATTACGATAGATTGTACCGCTTAGGGAAGCGCGGCATCCTGTTTGATCTTGATAACACCCTTGGTGGCAGGCGTCCGGCACAGCTTGCGCCTGAGGTGACGGCACTCCTCGACGATCTTACGAAGATGGGGTTTCAGGTTGGGATCCTTACCAATCGGCGGATTGGCACAAAGGATCCAGTGATCGTGGAACTGGAGAAGAGTTACCCCCTTCGCTGCCGTGCGGGCAAGCCGCGGAAGAAGGGATTCCTAGACATCCTGGCACAAATGGATGTCTCGCCCGAGCATGCAGTGATGATCGGCGATCGCCTGCTCACTGACGTCCTTGGCGCCAACCGCCTGGGGATCTACTC
>CAYQFN010000019.1:0-17137 GCA_964416685.1 uncultured Thermotogae bacterium
GCCTCCCACGGCCAGATCTCCGGGGTGGGATTGGCCATGATGAACGCGATCGCGTCCTTGTTCATCGCCCTCAACCACTCTTGCTTAATCGTCCCTGGCCCGGGTTTGGAGGCGGCGATCAACACGTCGCTTCCCGCGATGGCAGCGGCCATGTCTCCGATGCGGTGCTCGGCGTTCGTCACCTGTGCGTAGTGCCACTTGTACGGGTTCTTGTCCTGGTTCTTCTCCAGGTCCTCGCGGCCGGGGTGGAGGATTCCGCGGCTATCGACCATGATCACATTGCCCGCAGGGACACCAGCGCTGAGCAAAATGCGCACAAAGGCGATGTTCGCCGAGCCGGTACCGATCACGCAGTAGGTGACCTTGTTTATGTCCTTGCCGACGACCTTGAGGGCGTTGATCAACCCGGCGAGCGTGATCGACGCCGTCCCCTGTTGGTCGTCGTGCCACACCGGGATGTCGAGCTCCTCACGCAATCTATCAAGGATGTAGAAGCACTTGGGGTTGGCGAAGTCCTCCAGGTTGATGCCCCCGAATCCTGGGGCGATCCACTTCACCGCTTGAATGATCTCCTCTGCGTCCTGCGTGTCGAGCATGATCGGAAAGGCGCCCACTCCGCCCAGGTACTTGAACAGGAGAGCCTTCCCCTCCATCACCGGTAGACCCGCGTGCGGACCGATGTTACCCAGGCCGAGGACGCGCGAGCCATCGGAGACGACAGCAACGGTGTTCGCCTTGTTTGTGTAGTCGAAGACCTTGCTCTGGTCCGCCTCGATCTCCTTGCAGGGAGCGGCTACACCGGGCGTGTACCAGATCCCGAAGTCGTCGACGCTGGTCACAGCGCACTTGAGCGCCGTCTCAACCTTGCCGCGATAGAACGAATGCCACCCGGGCGCCTTCTGTGCCGGAATCGCCGCTCTTCGTTTCATCTCTTCTACGCTGACTCTCTCCTCACTCATTGTTATCTCCTTTCGATCCGTTCGTGCATTGTTTGCACATTCTTGCGCACGGTTTCGCTTAGGGAATTGTACAGGCTCTCCCCGTGAGCATCCATCGAGACAGTCAGCGGGCCGAATTCGACAACAGAGAGGGCCCACACCGCCTCCGGCATCCCCAGCTCCGAGAGCCAGTACACGTTCGTGACCTCGCTGATCGCCCGCGCGGCAAGCGCTCCGGCACCGCCGGTGTAATGGGTGTAGACGGCCCCCACTTTCTTCAGGGCAGCCGAAGTTCTATCGCCCATTCCTCCCTTGCCGATTATGATGCGCACAGGGAATCTCTCCAGGAAGCGGTCCTCGAAGGCCTCCATCCGCGCCGATGTCGTTGGACCAGCGGAGATGATCCTCCATTTACCATCATCCTGCTTCACCAACGGGCCGCAGTGATAGAGGGCCAGGCCTTCCACGCAGAACGGTGCCCCGTGTTCGAGCATCATCAAATGGGCCTGGTCACGAGCAGTGAACATTGTCCCTGTGAGATAGATCGTATCCCCCACGTGCAGGTTCCGCGCATCCTGTTCGGAGATGGGAGTGAGCAGTATCCGTTTCAATCAGATCACCTCGATCTTGCCGTCGGCGCCGATCGTCACACGCGCACGCCGATCGGCCCAACACTGGTAGACGATGCCCACCGGGAGCGAAGCCGGGTGCCGATGTGCGTACTCGATGTGTACGTCGAGGCAGGTTGTCTTCCCTCCTAGCCCCATCGGACCGATACCGCTCTCGTTGATCAGATCGCGTAATTCCTCTTCTAGGAAGGCGATACTCGCTTCTGGATGGCGGGCGCCCACCGGACGCAACAGGGAGAGCTTGGCCAGCTTCAGCGACAGGTCGGCTCCCCCTCCGATCCCCACGCCGATTATCCCTGGCGGGCACGGTCTCCCAGCACAGGCAACGACATGATCGACGATGAACCGCTTCACTCCGGTGATCCCGTCCCCTGGTGGAAGCATTTTCAGGGCAGAGCAGTTCTCGCTCCCACCACCCTTGGGAAGAACATGGATTGTACAGCGATCCCCGTCGATTAAGTCCCACGTTATGTGAGGGACGTGATCGCCCACGTTATTGCCCGTGTTCTCTCCGGTGAACGGGTGGACTGCGTTCGGACGAAGCGGAATCTCAGCCGTCGCGCGGCGCACCGCTTGGACGATCTGAGACTGCAGTGATGATAGCCAGGGGAACTGCGCACCGACGCGCACAATGAACGTCTGGATCCCCGTATCCTGACACATGGGAATCGATCCGGCCCGTGCGATCTCCGCGTTTTTCAGAATCGTCTCCAGCTGCACTCGCGCCATCCCCTGTTCCGACTCCTTGGCCTGTTCCAACGCAACCACGACATCGCAAGGAAGGATCGTCTCTGCCCTGCGGATCGCGTCCTCCAGCGCAAGCCCTATCTTGTCATAGTCCATTTCATTCCTCCAATCTCACGGCACTAGCGTAGCCGCCCGATCTTATGATGGCAAGGCCCGTACTGTCACTTCAGCACGAGGGAAGGAGAGAGCAAAGCGGCGATCGCCTGATCGCGATGCATCCGCTCATGAAGGGACCTTCTCCTCCTCCTTGCACGGATTCCCACGATCGACTATCCTATTTGTGTGTACTCTTTCCATCAAGGCACAAGCCTCCAATAGGGAAGTCTTTCAGTAATTTGCAGAGGAAAAGGGGGTAGATGATGCATACGATATTCGTCTCCGCTGAAGTATCTCCATTTGCCAAGGCCGGTGGACTCGCTGATGTGGCCTCTGCGTTTCCGCGTGCGTTAAGCGCCCTAGGCGTTGATGTGCGCGTGATCATGCCCAAGTACCGGGGCGTCGAGAAGAAGACGCAATTGGAGGAGGTCGCTCGCTTCCCGGTTCCTGTGGGGAGGACCGATAGCGAATGCATTGCCTACCGCGGGCGGCTACCGGGAAGCGATGTTCCTGTCTTCTTCTTGGGCAATGATCACTACTTCGATCGGGCCCAGATTTACGGAGAGGGGGGCGGTGACTACCCTGATGCACTGGAGCGGTTCGTCTTCCTATCGCGTGGAGCGCTGAAGCTGTGTGAAGAGCTGGATTGGCAGGTGGACATAGTTCACGCCAACGATTGGCACACAGCCCTCATCCCCGCTTATCTGCAGGCTGGAGTAGGGCCTTCTGACACGCGTAGTATCCTCACCATCCACAACCTGGCCTACCAAGGCGTCTTTCCGTGGGACCAAGCTGGGATCACTGGGCTGAGCGATGAACTACTCGCTTCGTTTCAGCATGACGGGAAACTGAACCTCCTGCGTGGCGGGATCCTAACTGCTGACTGCCTCACTACTGTCTCCCCCTCATATGCGAACGAGATCCTGGTTTCGGGTGAAGGGCTTGAGGGTGCCCTACGCTCCCGCCGTGATGATCTTGCGGGGATAATGAACGGTGTCGACTACAATGTCTGGAATCCGGAGACTGATCGGCACTTGTGGGCGAACTACTCGGCCTCCGATTACAGCGGCAAAGAGGAGAACAAAGAGCGTCTTCTCGACGAATTGGGCCTTGATGTTGACCCGAGCACTCCCCTTGTGGGGATGATCTCACGGCTGGCCGAGCAGAAGGGGTTCGACCTCGTCATGGCTTCCTTTGAACGTATGCTCTCCTTTGGGATCAGGTTTGTCCTCCTCGGGACGGGTTCCCCGCAGATAGAGGAGTTCTTCAAGCACGCGGCGGAGAGATATCCCCATCAGGTAGCGGCACTGATCACCTTCTCCGAGCAGTGGGCGCACCGCATCGAGGCTGCAGCCGATATCTTCCTCATGCCGTCGCGTTTCGAGCCGTGTGGCCTGAACCAGATGTACTCCCTGCGCTACGGGACCGTTCCCGTCGTGCGGGCAACGGGCGGTTTGCGCGATAGCATTCACGACTACGAACCACAAACACAGACAGGAAATGGCTTTACCTTCCAGGATTACAACGCAGAGGAGATGCTCTCCTCCCTGCGGCGGGCGATCGGTCTCTACCGAGACGATCCGCTGAGTTGGTCAGCGTTACGTGCCCGCGGGATGGTCGAGGATCACTCCTGGGAGGCCTCCGCAAAGGAGTACCGCGATCTGTATGAACGCACTCTGGCTACACGCGCTTGAGGATGCGAAATCCCCACTTTGGGATAATAATGCTAGTCGATGGTACCGACGCCTGTGCGAAGAGATCGATCCAGCTCTCTGAAGGATTGAGATCTAACGGTGCGTCTTCATCACCGGTGTTGATCGCAACGATGATCCCTTCCCCGTCTAGCTTGCGGCGGAAGACAATGCGGTGCTCGCAGGCTGAGATGAACTCGATCGCTCCACGACGGAGGCAGTCCTCCTGCGCTCGGAGATGGATAAGCCGGCGAAAGGTCTCGAGCACCTCTTTATTCCACGTTCCTTCCTCCCAGGGGAAGGTGCGGCGGCAATCCGGGTCCTCTCCCCCTTCAAGCCCGATCTCATCCCCGTAGTAGATCGCCGGGGCTCCGGGGAAGGTGAACAGGAACGCCGCGGCGAGGATGAGTCTGCGCACATCCCCGCCGGCAAGGGTGAGAAAACGTGGTTTATCGTGGCTCCCAAGGAGGGTGTAGGAAGCGTAGTTTGCCTCATCGGGGTAACTGCGCCAGATACTCGTCACATAACCAGCGAAACGGGCCGCGTCCCACTCTCCCCTAGCAAAGAACGACACGAGCCCATCCCAGAGCCGGTAGTGCATCACCCCATCGAGCGCATCATGCTTGAACCATGAGGTGGCGAGCCCCATCACCTCCCCAAGGATGTACGTGTCGGGATTCTCCTCCTTGGCGACGCGGCGGACGTCTTTCACGAAGTCCGGGGGGAGGTACTCCACCGTATCCAGCCGCCACCCATCGATCCGGTATTCGCGGATCCAGTAGCGAACGACCGATAGCAGATACTCCCGTACTTTGGGGTTCCTGTGGTTCCACTCGGGCATAGAGGAGACCCCGGCCCAGCACGCGTAGTTTGGCGACGGCTCGCGGACGACGCCATCCCCAGAGACGGTGAACCAGTCCCAATAGGGCGAGTTTGCTCCTTTCCGAATGACGTCCTGAAAGAACGGGTGCTCCTCGCTGCAGTGGTTGAAGACCCCATCGAGGATGATCCGCATCTTGCGAGAGTGCAGGGCTTCCACCAGTTCGCCCAGCGCAGCGTTTCCCCCGAAAGCCAGATCGACCCGGAAGTAGTTCGTCGTGTCGTACTTATGATTCGACGGGGCCTCGAAGATCGGGGTCAGGTAGAGGGCGTTAACCCCTAAACTCTGGATGTAATCAAGCTTCTCCACGATGCCGACAAGATCTCCGCCGGAGAAGGACTGCCATGTGGGAAGCTCACCCCACGGCCGTGTCCCCGGTGGATCGGTCGCATGATCCCCATCGCAGAACCGATCAGGAAATATCTGGTAGAAGATCGCGTCACGCACCCAATCTGGTGTCATCATCTATGCTTATCCCTTCACCGAACCGCGGGTGAGGCCGGAGACGAGCAGGTTCTGAGCGAGAGCAAAAACGATGAGGAACGGGATCGCTCCGATCAACGCGCCAGCAGCAAAGGTTCCCCAACGGTTTCCCCAGTTATTGCTGATAAACAGTTGTAACCCTACAGCGAGGGTATAGTGCTGAGTATCGGAGAGAAGCACGCGTGCCAGGATGTACTCCGAGTATGTGCTGATGAACGAAAGGACAAAGATGGTCGCTAGGATCGGCTTGGCGAGCGGGAGAATAATCCGGGTGAACGACTGAAACTGCGAGGCGCCATCGACCTTCGCCGATTCCTCAAGCGAGCGGGGGATGGTGTCGAAGTACCCCTTCATCAACCAGGTATTGAACCCCATCGCCCCTCCCAGGTAGACCATGATCAGACCAAGGTGTGTGTTTAACCCGAGCCAAGGGATTACCTTGCCGATCTGGAATAAGAGCATGTAGATCGCGACCATGGCCAGCATCTGGGGAAACATCTGGACAAGGAGGAGGCCAAGGAGGCCAACGCGCCTCCCCTTGAACCGGAAGCGGGAGAAGGCGTATGCCGCCAACGCACACAAAACAACGGTGAGAAGTGAGGTGACGATGGATATCTTGATGCTGTTCAGAAGCCATATTCCAAACGGATGCTGAGGGTTGGTAAAGAGTTCGACGTAGTGCTCCCAACTGATCGTCTTTGGGATGAGCCGCTGCACGTTCATGTTGTTCGTCGGGTTGATAGAGGCCGAGAAGATCCATAGGACTGGAAAGAGCGCAAAGGCGATGAAAACCCAGATCACAAGATGCCGAATGATGCTCCCGAGGAGCGTGTGTTTTCTATACATTCTCGCTTAGGTCCTCCAATGCCCCGGTAAAGCGGAAGTTGATCGCACTGATCGTGGCAATGATGATGAAAATGACCATCGATACAGCTGCGGCAAGTCCCATCTGGTTCCCACGTGCCCCCTCAAAAGAGAGGCGATATGTATAGCTTATCAGGATGTCGGTCCATCCGGCCGGGGTCTGTGCTCCAATCATCGGCGGTCCGCCCTCTGTTAGAAGCCGAATGAGAGTAAAGTTGTTAAAGTTAAATGCAAAACTCCCGATCAGTAGTGGGGCAAGGGGCACGAGAAGGAGAGGCATAGTGATCTTAAAGAAGAGGTAATACCAGTTTGCTCCATCGATCCGCGCTGCCTCGTAGAGCTCCCCTGGAATCGATTGAAGCGCCCCCAAGGAGACGATCATCATGTAGGGGTAGCCCATCCACAGATTGACAAGGAGGATCGACGCCCGCGCGCACCAGGGGTTCTCCAGCCAAGAGATCTTGAGCTGGAAGAGCTGCATGAGGACGTGATTGATGATTCCCATATTCGTGTTTAATAACCCGCGCCAGACGAGGACGGAGATAAAGGCGGGGATGGCATAGGGGACGATGAGAAGCACGCGATAGAAACGACGCGACTTGAGGTAGGGGTCGTTCAGTAGGATGGCGAGGAGGAGGCCGACAGTGAAGGTAGTAAGAACAGAAAGGGCGGCAAATACTATGGTCCACAAGAAGACACGGCCGAACGGACCAGATACGGCGGGGTTTTGCAAGAGAGACCGATAGTTCTCCCATCCCAGCCATACCTTGAACCCAGGATAGAGCTCTTCTCCATCATCGGCGATGAAGAAGCCCTTCACTGCGTGGTAGACCTTTCCCGATTGGAGGTCGGTCATCGTGTCCTCTTCCGGAGCGTAGAAATAGCGGTGCTTCCCGAGCTTGAACTCACGCAGGCTGTCGAGGCGGATCAGATACTCCCCGTAAGGGATGCGCAGCGCCTCGAGTACAGGGAGGTTCTGAATGATCCCCGCGAGGTTCAAGCGGTGATAGGAGAGGAACCGATCTATTACGCCATCCCCGTCCTCATCGACAAAACGGTCATCGGGGAGGCTCACTGGAGTGAGGGCGTCCTGATGGTAGAGGAGATCTTTCTCGTCTCCATGTAGCAGCAGGGCAAGGTCACCGTCCTCATTCTGAAACGCGTCATAGGAGAACGTTGGCGCATCCGGCGGGGTGAAGAAGCGGCCGGTGATCTGGGCGACGGCCTGATCCTTGGATAACAGGTGTCCGGTGCTCAGGTTGGTAAAGGAGATGTAGACGTTGTATCCGATCGGGTAGACGACCATGGCGAAGAGGAAGATAAGCCCTGGCACCAGGTAACGCAGGGGATAAGTCCTCTTTGAGAGGTAGATGTAGGTGATCCCGCCTGTCCCGATGACGAGGATCAGCGCAATGAGGTAATTGCCGGCAAGCACAAGGCTTGTCCCGGCCCAGATCGTGACGGCGACGAGCACCCCTAGGGCGATGATCTTCAGGCTGTTCTTAAAAACGTAGGTTCTGACCATGAGAAGAGAGGGGCTGGCCTTCACAGCCAGCCCCGTATTTCAATCTACTCGCACTTAAGGAGCGACTTGATCTGGGTCACCGCGTCGTGCATCGCCGCAGCGGGATCCTGCTCCTGGGTGACGATCAACTGCAGTGCGTCGGACCACGCCGACCAGACCGAACCCATCTCCGGGATCTTGGGCATCGGATACCCATTCGCCGCGCTGGCAGCAAAACCCTGGATATCGGGATTATCCTTGACTTCGTTCAGTGTCGGCAGGTAGGCGGGCGGGCGCCCTCCGCGGTTGTAGAGATCGAGCATCACGTCATTGTTCACCAGGTAATCCTTGACGAACAGGTTCGCGAGCACCTTATTCTCAGAGAAGGCACTGATCATGAACCCCTGGACACCGACGAACACCTTGGGGGTGTTCCCCTCGATCGGCGGGATCGGGGCGACGCCGTAGTTGATCCCACCTTTCTGTGCATCAGGGAGGGTCCACGGACCGCCGATCATCATCGCCAGTTTCCCCTCATCGAACAGGCCATTGACCATCGCGTAGTCGGCCCCTGAAACCTCGACCCCTTCCTTCACCAGACGGTCGAGGAGGGTTGCTCCGGCGATCGCACCGTCGTTGTCCAAACCGACATCGCACGGGTTGAGCTTACCTTCAGGGGTTGTGCCAAAGATGTATCCGCCACCGGCGGAGAACAGAGCGAAGGTGTGGTAAGGATCAGGTTCCTGAATGAGGAACCCGTACTCGCCTGCCTCCTGATCGGTCAAGCCTTTCGCTGTTGCGATCAGGTCCTCAAACGTCGTCGGGACCTCAGGGACGAGATCCTTATTGTAGATCAGGGCGACACACTCGGTGGCGTAGGGAACCCCGTACAGCTGTCCACCCCAACTGAAGGCATCGATCGAGACCGGGTCGAAATCCTTGATCATCGCCTCGGGGAGGATGATCGGTTCGATGAGCCCGTTCTGGATCAGTTCACCGAGCCAGTCGTGCGCGCCGATGATGATATCCGGCCCTTCACCGGTCGGCCCGGCTGTGGCGAGCTGGCCGCGGATATCTCCGAACCCGACTTCTTGAATCTCCACCGGGACACCGTAAGCGTCTTCAAATGCCGTAGCGACCTCCTGCAGCACAGGAGCCCGTGTGTCATCCGCCCAGATGATCAGCTTTCCCGGCTCGCTCGCCGAGACCGCGAGAAAGATCGACGTTACCATAAGTAGTGCCACAATTAGCACGATAGTTCGTTTCATGTTTCTACTACCTCCTCTTCAATAGGTATTTCCATGTACAACAGACGCCGTGTCTCTAAACTTCGCCTGGCGGGTCACCTCCTATTGCTGAACTTGCACATGCACAGGAAGGAGCGTGGCGTACGTTCCTTGCTGTGCGTCGTAGCTACTCAGTATACCAGCCTGTGTACTGCCAGCA
Organism: uncultured Thermotogae bacterium; assembly: GCA_964416685.1. Taxonomy (GTDB): domain Bacteria; phylum Bipolaricaulota; class Bipolaricaulia; order UBA7950; family UBA9294; genus M55B144. The sequence goes on from CAYQFN010000019.1 coordinate 9,279, forward strand.
GGCGCCAGATAATCATAGATTTGCGGTGCCCACATCGGATCAGGACACCCACCCCCAGACCACTCGCCGGCAACTTCTCCTATCGCACGTAGGTAGTTCTTCCCGTACCCATCTTGCGAGCCAACCATCACGTAGTGCCACCCGCTGATCTGCGGGAGGATCGACTTCGGGATGGTGACAATGATCCGCCCCTTCTTCGGGTCGGAGGCGACTGCCACAAGCTCCGGGCCGGTGCCGTCCGACGTCCATAAGTGACGCCCGTAGCCGGGCCAACCGGCAATCCTCACGAAGACGTCCCAGGGATGATCGGGATCAAATTGCACTTGTGCTGCTGCCGCTTCATCAGAGGATACGTTGCTTCCACCATCCTTCACGTCCAGGTAAAGACAGATGATCGGGTGGCTGAATCCCTGCGGCCCGTTCCACGGATTGGGCAGGGTCGCAATGTCGAACGCAAACTGCCAGTCCTTCCCCGAGTCGTAGATCGTGTAATCCGTGAGGTCGAACAAACCCTTGTCCGAGAAGACCTTATTCGTGGGATAGGTGTACGTTCCGGTTCCGTTGTCGTCTTCCAGCGGATCGGTCATGGAGAAGACCACAGTCCCCTGCACGAGGGTCGGTATCTGGGCGAGGACGGGAGATGCCGGTGCGCGTCCGATTGTCGCGCCGTCTTCCTCCAACGCAACTACGAGTGTCACCGCCTTCCCCGGTTCGATCCCTAGTTCCTTGAACGGGATCTCGAACTCGATCACATCGCCAACCACCGTTTTGCGCGACAAGAGGGTGGCGATGGACGAGGCATAGCGCCAATTTCTCGTACCATTTGGGGCGTAGCGAGAGACTACCCCGCTGCCATCTGCCTTGATCTTCGAGAAGTTTATCTCCGCCGCTGATGCAAGGCCGAAGCCAAGCTGCGCGCCCGAGTAGTGTGTCGCCACATTCTGCGGGCTTCCGGGCTGGCCGGATGTGTACATCGCTAGGTGAGCATTCTTCCCGATCAGATCACTCGCCGGCCCGTTCGTCTCGACCATCGCGTACAGCACTCCCTCACCGTAGCCGACGGAGAATCTAGCGATCTCTCCGCTCCCCGCAAACGAGGCCGCTTCCGCCCACTCATCGGGCGAGGTTACTTTCCCATCGAGCGTCGGCTTCACCTCTCCTAGGCTCGCCGTAATCGGTGGTACCAGGCGCAGGCTGAGGACCTGCGGGATCTTCTCCTGGGGTGTCCCGGCTGCACGGTACGCGGCGACAAGGTTCGCCTTGAACAGCCAATCAAATAGGTCGTCGGTCCCTGAATCCTGATCGGATCCGTACCACCAGAACCAGTCAGAGCCCTCCGCAGCATGGATCGCTTCGAGCGCCCGCGCTGGATCGCCCGCCTTTTCCACCGCGGCATGTGCTGCTTCCAATCGCGCCCAAGCCTCGTTCTCCTCCGGTTCTCCGATCCACGTGGAGAGGTCCCCCCCCCACGAGCCGGTGGCGATCTTCGCTAGTGAGCGTGCCCCATCCGGGTGTGTCGCCAGGAACTCCTGCGGAGTTACACAGACAACAGTATTATCATCCGTGATCGCTTGATACAGCGCCCGCAGGAAGCTACGACCGTTGTTCGGATACCCGGCCATGAACATCCAGTTCTCCCCATCGAGAGCGATCGTTAAAAGGTGATCTTCAGGGGCGGAAAGCTGATCCCGGATCTTGTGCAGCTGGTTCATGAAGTCGCTCACCGCAAGTTGCGTCGGCTTGTTCCCGTAGGAGAAGCCGATGCGATTGGAGAGGTCTGAGTTGCGGAACAAGACGTTGATATCATCGTGGCGCCACGGGCTCGTCAGCTCATCGATGTTCGGCGTATGCCCCAAGCTCTGCGCAAGGATACCGTTGTCAGTCACCGTCCAGGAAAAGCCTGCTCGAGCAAGAAGCTGCACCGCCTTTTCTGACACCGCCTCCTCTGGGGGCCATACTCCCACAGCCGGAGCGCCGAATAGGGCCGCATGCTGTGCCTGTGCTGCTACGATCTGTCCTAACGCATCGCTCTCCCATCCGCGATCGCATAACAGCGGGAGTATCGGATGGTAAAACGGACTGGTTATGAGCTCGCTTGTCGTTTCCTGTACCTGTTTGTAGGCATCCACCACTTCCCCGAGTACGATGTGCTGCGCCTTGATGAGATCGATGATGTCGCCCTTGGTGAATCCACTCTTCCCGCGCAGATCGATGATCCCAAGTTGCTTGTGCAGCTCCGGTGAAATCTCCCACAGAAGCGACAGCCCTGTGGCATCCATCAGCTCCTGATTGGTGAATGGGCGAGCCCCTTTAAGCGCGTTCAACTCCGCATAGCGCGGATCGAAGTAGGGATCATCTCCGTCGTTGTCGAACATGTACCCGTTGATCCAGAAGAATTGCTCTTGCATCTTCGCCCGCTCAGCAGAGGTCAGATTCGCGGGGTCGTTAATCAGTTTCCAGATCCATTCCAATTGGTTATCGATTGCGCCGATGTACTGATAAAGCCCTCCTTTTGCCCGCTCCTGCGGCGTGATCTGCACGTAGTCCATGATCTGCCACAGAAGGCTCGGCTGCAGGTTGTAGGTGACGTGGATATCAGGAAACTCGGCGAGAATCCGTGGAGAATCAACGTATTCCTGCACCCCGTGCACCCTCACCCAGGGAAGCTCGTACTCACCGCTAGATCTGTTCAGGTACAGCGGCTGATGCTGATGCCAAATGATCGCCACATTGAGCGGCGCCTTCTCCGCCAGTGCCAGCCCGGAGACAACAACGAGAAGAATGAGAAACGCTAATACCTTGCGCATGACCTTCACCTCCGATAGATGTGAACCTCACCAGTTGTATTTTCTGTATCGATGATCCATAGATTCTCTTGTCGCGTGGCAGCAAGTGGTCGACCGCCGGCAGTCTGCGCGCATACAGTATCCGTCGACAAGATTGCGAGTGATGGAATCTCCTGTCTTAGTTCAACGTGCCAACCATCGTTCCACCGCACTTCAGAGAGGAGCCCGTGTGGCATAGGGACGAATGTGTCGATGAGGCCCAATACGCCGATCCCTTCTCTCTCTGGGACGAGAATATAGTAGGCAAGCCGACCCGGCCCGATGGTCCCTTCAATTGCTGGTACGCCCTTGCGCGAAAATCCGTCCCAAACGAGGTAATCCCCGGCAAGCGGCGGTTCCATGGCGTACGGCAGTTCCTTATCGCTTGTGTTCAACAGGAGCAGGTATCCCCACTTTGCTTCTCCCTCGTCGTGCTCGGTGAAGAAGGCCTGCACGTCTGAGTTGATCGTCTCCATCAACGGGTAAGGCGGATGATCGGGTTGGGCCAGCGTACCGTCCGGGAGCAACAGGCGATCTATCAGGTCAGCATCGACCATCCCCGGACCATCTCCGATCCCCACCGGCCCGCATGATAGGGCTCGCAGCACCGCCTCTTCCTCTGGATGCTCTCCTCCCAGGCCCGGATGGGGGCGAGTGAGAAAGAGGTCGTGGAACGGCAACATCCCCAGCGAGTAGAGCACCATCCCCATCAGCAGGTTCTGCCGGTGAAGCTCAGTTGGTTCAGTATACCCTTCGAGAAAATCGGGATGCCCGTGTTCTGCCACCGTGCGCAGTGCCTCATCTTGCATGAACAGGAAGTCGGTGTGGGTCCGTCCCGAGATGACGTTCGGATGTTGCGTCGAGGCGAGGTTCATGCCCATCGTCTGCATGCACATAAGGACATTCACCCCCTCATCGGCGAACGCCTCCGCCATCCCGGAGAACCAGTCCTCCGCTGCTTGCGGATCCTCGCGCAGCTTGGTTGTCAGGTACTGCTGCGTGCGTAGCCAATCGTGCCAGGCCACGATCCCGCGCTGTGACTTCACCTCGCGCGCTACCTGATGGTAAAAGGATGGATCGGCTCCGTCCGCATGGTAGACGTTCTTTGCGCTCAAGGAAGAGAGATGGAGGACAGTGGAAAGCCCCGCCTGCTGGACGAGCGGCGCGATGCCCCGCGGGTATTTCTCCTTGTCTGGTATGTACTGAATCGCTTGTCCGATCTGCTCATACGGATACCATAGATCCAGCCCGAGATAGTCGATGGGGATTTCGTGCTCCTTCAGGTCATCGATGACCCCTTGCAGTGCGTGCTCATCCAGCCGACGGATCGGTTCTGTGTAGTAGCTTCCGTATGCGTTCCACCAACCGAGCTTCGAGAAGATAGGATTAGAACCCGGGGATGGGCGCTTCTTCCCGCCGCGAGCAAGGAGGATGTCGCCTAGATGCATCAGCGCGGAAGGAACATCATCGCCGACGGCAAACAGCGTCTCCAACCGTGTCCCTGCCGGTAGATGGTCGACCGCCCCGTGGAGACCTCGACCGACTCCCTCTTCCGTCCTCACAAGCGGGCTGGTGAGGAACAGGTTCGCCGGGGAGATGGCCAGCGCCTTGCCTTGCGAGAAAAGCACGATCGGAGCGAAGGCTTGATCAGGAAGATCACCCGGTCCGCGTCCGATCTTGGCTGTAGGCCAGTAGCCGCCGGGGTAATCATCGTCAACGCCTCCCAATCCAAACGTGGACAGGAAGAACGACATCTCCGCGGGGAACGTGAACGTCGGCACGAGGAGCGACGCATCCTCGAATGAATCCTTCCGTTTGAGATGATCGATGTCTCGCAGAAGCTCCCCGCTCATCAGCAACGACGTTTCGCGGAGTTTTAATGAGAGTGCAAGGAGCGGCGCACCATCGAGGCTGAACTCACGCTTCCACAGCTCATAATGGCCGCGTTCGTCCTCTTTGTGGGAAGTGCTCCAGCCTCCACCCACGATCTCGTCTGAATCGCTCCTCCATTTATTATCCTGTGACAGACGCAGCCCGATCTGAGAGATCCATGCCCTATCGTCGAGATAAACGCCTGCTTGCCCATTCTCTTCCATTCTAATGTGCATATTCATCTTGCGGTCCTTTCTGTTGGTAGCCGGAAGAATTCAGCGGCGACGATGGTGGCGGCGCCGATGAGAAAGCCGTCCTCCCCCAGGAGTGCCGGAACAATCTCTAAGTCCTTGGCGGCCTCAGCAAATGAGTGTTCGCGCACCTCTGTCTCAAACGCAGGCCAGAATAGATCTGATGCTTCCATACGTTCTCCACCCAAAACGATTGCCTGCGGATTGAGCAAGTTCACTAGATTCTTCGCGCCGATACCGAGGTAGTGTCCCATCTGCTCGAAGACACCTATCGCTTGTGCGTTTTGTTCGCGTGCTGCCCGTTCCAGTTGTTCTATGTCCGTGTACCCCAACCGAAGCGCCTCTCGCTTTAGAAATTGGTCCGAGGCAAATACCTCCAGACAGCCGCGTTCCCCACAGCGACACTTTGGCCCGGAAGGATCGATCATCATGTGCCCCGCCTCTCCTGCGCCACCGAAGGCGCCGCGGTACAGGCTTCCGCCGACCACCACACCCGCGCCGATTCCCTCTCCAACGGTCAGGCAGACGAAATTGCGGTAATCGGCGCCCGCACCGTGCCAGCTCTCGGCAAGCGTCAGTGCATTCACGTCGTTCTCTAGGTGAACCGGAAGAGCGAGGCGATCCTCCAGCGGCTCGGCCAAGGCCACGTTCTCCCAGCCCAGGATGGGAGAGTAGATGTCGATCCCGTTGATCGTATCCACAAATCCCGAAATGCTTATCCCCACGCCGAGGATGCGTGCACCATTGAGATGCTCCACCGCGTCTTCGACCAGGGAAGTGATCTCTGAAGGTTCAGGGGCGGGATCGAAATCAGCCTCATAGCGGGCACAGACCTCCCCGGCCAGGTTTACGCGTGCGGCACGAAGGCGTGTGCGCTCGATCTTGACTCCGATCGCGCTAGCGTAATCAGGATTGAACGACACGAGCGTGGGCGGCCGACCGGTGCTTGATTCCTTCTTTCCGGCCTCAGTAACGAGCCCTTCATCGATCAGATCCCGGATGCGTTGTGTGAGGGCAGACGGCGCAAGGCCGGTGCGGCGGGCGAGATCGGCGCGCGACATCGGCCCGTCTGTGCGCAACAGGTTGACAACAAGCCCACGGTTGTAGTCGCGTATAAGCCTCTGATCGCCCTTTGGTCCTCGCATAGCCCCTCGATCCGAGTTATTTTCTTCTAAGAATTAACTAACCCAGTATAGCGTGGTCTAGCGGGATTGTCAATAGCGCGACAGAAAATCACAGTTCAGAAAAAGTTCATCCGCAACGTCCCTTATCGTTTCGACGGGGAAGGATCTCCTAACTGCAAATGACAAGACGCTCTTCTCGCGACGATAAGGTCTTGCGTTTGTAGCGCGTGCAGCCTGTTCGCTTTTCAGAACAGGCAGTCTGCCACGTTGTTGTTGGACAGCGAGCAGGCGAAAGGAAAAGCCTATTCTCGCGCAGAGCCGCAGGCCTGTCTGCTGGTGTTCGGCAAACAGTGCAGAGAACAGCCAAGATATGGAAAGACAACTGAGTGCAAGAACTACCGACGATAAGGTCTTGCCTTTGTAGCGTGTGCAGCTCGCCATGTATGGCTCGTCTGCCACGTTGGGGCCACAAGTTGCCCAAGCAAAGAGTCTCCACTAGACTGACCAGTCAACCAACGTCTCAAGCAGGCAAAGGGGATAATCGAGTGAATGACCTTCCAATGTACACAATTCGGGAAAGCGTGCGCGCAAAGCACGTTATCCTAAAGATATCGGTTCACGATGGGCTCGTCGTTGTCGTGCCGCGCGGTTTTGACGTGCGCCAGGTGCCGAAAATCATCGATGAGAAAAGGGAATGGATCGAGCGCGAGTCGAAACGGATCGAGCAGAAGAGAAATGCCTTGGACAAGGATTTGGCTCCCAGAAAGATCCTCCTACGTGCAATCAACGAGGAATGGACGGTAGCCTATGAGCAGAACCACTCATCGCGGATTACTGTAACGATACCTGGCGAGATGCGCTTAATTCTGTCGGGGAACACCGCTGATCATGCTTTGATCAGAATGGCTCTTCGAAGCTTCTTGATCGCAAAGGCGCGCATGGAGCTTCCTGGGCTGCTGCTATCCACGGCTGATGAACACGGATTTGTTGTGAACAAGGTGTCCGTAAGATTTCAGAAGACCCGCTGGGGGACCTGCTCTTTCCAAGGGGCGATCTCCCTCAACGCTAAGCTTCTGCTCCTTCCTCGCGACCTTGTAGACTATGTAATGATCCACGAGCTCTGTCACACGGTGCATCATAACCACTCTACCGACTTCTGGCGGCTGGTGCAGGAGCATCTTCCACAGGCGCAGACCCTGCGGCGAACCCTGCTTGATGATGCATGGCGTTTCGTTCCCCTGTGGTTGGAGGGCCAGTATAAGGAATCTCGATGAACTGCCATCGTGACAACCCGCAAAATGAAGGAGGTAGATGATGCAGGCAGTTCTGTACGTGCTTTCTTGAGTGTCGGTGTTGTGCTGGCAATCCACTTGGCGATGAACTGACAGGTGGGGGTGCTGCTCGCCAACCCGCGGGTGGGAAACGCTCTATTTTGGATCGTTGGCGCGCTGGTCGCTGTGCTGATTGGGCTTACTGGTCTAGCTGGGGATAGTTCCAGTCTGCATAAGCTATCCACCGTTCCAGCTTATCTCTATCTGGCTGGGGCGCTGGGAGCAATTCTCGTATTCGTCATCGCTTGGCTCATCCCGCGCATCGGAGCCGGCCCAGCGATGGTGACGATGTTCACAGGGCAGGTGATTGCTGGGCTTGTCATCTCTCAGTACGGCTAGCTCGGATCAGCGGTGCGACCGATCAACGGCTGGAATGGGCTTGGAGTCGTATTCGTTATTGCCGGGGCAGTGCTGACAGTGGTCGGACACTAGATAGATAGCTTCACAACGCGGCGT